>WFRP01000209.1 GCA_015486505.1 Pseudomonadota bacterium
ATTAGCAAAAACAATAACCCGACTCATAGTACGTTCACTCATTTCGGCTTGCGGTCGCCATGCTCTCGCAAAATCCGCCGCAAGGCTGGTAAAACTTCAAGAAAAACCTTAAATATCCTGGGACTGAAATGTGAACCTTTGCCCTGGTTCATAATCTCCAGAACCTCAGCTTCGGGGAGTGCCGCCCGGTAGACCCGGTCATTGCTTAAGGCGTCATATACATCAGCGACGGCGATAATCTGGGCCGACTCCGGAATCTCATTGCCGGAAAGACCGTCAGGGTAGCCTGAGCCGTCCCATTTCTCATGGTGAAAGGCCGCAATTTCTTCAGCCAGCCGGATAAGCGGGATATCAGTCCCTTCCAAAATCTTTTTGCCGATCGTAGGATGTTGTTTTATCTGTTCGAACTCTTCCCTGGTCAGTTTGCCGGGTTTGCGGAGGATATTATCCGGGATGCCGATTTTGCCGACATCATGCATGGTTCCGGCAATCCGCATATATTGAACCTTCTGCTCACTCCAGCCAATTTCCGCGGCCATGATTTCACCGTACAAACCGATCCGCTTAATATGCTCGCCGGTCTCTTCATCCCGATAACCCGATGCCGAAATCAATTTGAGGGCTATCTCTTCTTCCCGCTGCCGGATCTCCGCCGTCCGCTCCCGGACTTTCTGCTCCAGAACGGCCTCATCCCGGCCGTGCTCCAGGACAATCCGCCGCCGCTCAAGGGCATTAAAAATATTGATTACGAATTCATTCCTCGAAAAAGGCTTGATGATATAACCGAAAGCGCCTTTCTCCAGGGTCAAGACCGCCGTTTCGCGCTTATCCACCGCTGTCGCCATAATCATTGCGGTCTCAGGAAAATTGTGGCTGACGATGTTTAATAAATCGATACCGGTTTTCCCCGGCATCATAATGTCCGAAACGATAAGGTCGTAGCTTTCCCGGCGCAACAAAGAAAGGGCATCATCCACTGAGAAGGCTGTGTGACAGGTGATGCCCTCTCTTGCCAGCCAGCGGGCCACCATCTCACAAAGTTCCTGTTCATCGTCAACCACCAGCACCTTTGCCGTGGAGATATCCAATAATTTTCGGTTTCGATAAATATCCATTCTCGTCATACCTCCAAATGTATTGACGCAGACCTTACGTTATAGGCAGAAACAAGTAAAATTGAGCGCCTTGACCCGTTTTGCTTTCCACATGAATCATGCCGCCGCTCTTCCTGACAATGCCGTAGGCAACCGACAAGCCGATGCCGTCACCGGAACCTACCTCTTTTGTCGTAAAAAAAGGATCGAATATTTTTTTCAGATTCCGGCTCGATATGCCGTGCCCGCTATCGCTAATGGTGAGTTTGGCATAGTTGCCGGGGCGCATATCAACATCTTCAAGTTTACCGGTCTCCCTGATCTCAACCTTCTGCAGCCGAATCCTGAGAACCCCGCCGCTTCCCGCCATGGCGTCAACTCCATTCTGCAAAAGATTATCCACAACCTGCTTCAGCCGGACGGGATCAATTGCGACGCTTCCCGCAAGACTCCCGATATCAGTTTCAACAATCACCCCTTCGGGCACGGATTTACTGAAAGAAGCAACAATTTCAACAAGTTCTGATTCCAGATGGACACCTTTCACGGTTGTGGTTTTCTGCTCCGCCAGAAGCACTATTTTATTGATGAGGTGCTTTGCCCGGTAAACGGCCTGCAACACCTTCTCCAGGTCTCTGTACGTCTGCGAGTCTTTATCAACCCCGTCCATGGCCAGATTGGTATAGCCGAGAATAGGGCTGATGATATTGTTGAAATGGTGCGTGATGCCCCCGGCCATCACCCCGACGGCCTCCATCTTTCGGCTGCGCTGCATCTCGGCTTCCAGAATCTCCATCTCCCACCGGGCCTCCCGCTGTTTTTGCCGGTAAAAGGCAAAGAGTCCGGCACAGACCGCCAATAGGACGATAAAGGGCGCGAAGATTCCCAGCAACTCATAAAGCGCGTTGTCGCGAACCTTCCGGAAAAATGCCGGCGGGGTATGGAGAACAATTTTAAAAAAATACTCATCGCGCTCCACTTTGCCCCGGCTCGGCGCAAACGGCTCTTTTGTGCCGCTGCTGGATTGCTGATCAGCAGACAGCGGATAAAATGTTTGAAAGGTAAACAGGCCGTTTTCGGTATAAAACTGGCCGGTCCGGTCGGCAAAGATTCTCTCCCAGGCCTCGGGGTACCTGCGGCCAAAGGTTACCCTGGCTTTGCCGGCATACATAAACCCCCATTCATCGGCGGCATCCGGCCCTTTCAGCCAGTAACCCTGAGGATTCAGCAGGGAGAAATTGTCGGTTTGGGGGATGGCGATTTTTGCCAGTCTCTCAAGAAAAATCCGGCCGAGATAGTTGATGATAAGAACGCCCTTTTTTTCACCCTGAGTCGAAAAAAGCGGCACCCCGAAACGAATCATGGGCTTAAGCGGCTGTTCTATTGCGCCGTGCTCAATGTTAAGATCCAGAGGCGAAACATAGATTTGGCCCTCTTTCAGGACGAACGTATCTCTGAAATAGTAGCGCCGGGCCTTGTTCTGCAATTGCTCTTGGGGAACGATTGCGGGCCGGCCGCTATTGTAATTGACCCGGATAATCTCCATCCCCGCAGCGTCGATATAGCGAATCTGGTCATACTTCTTCTTCGTTGCGGCAAATTGCAAAAAATCACGCGCCAGCCCGGCTGTGTCCGCGGCATCTCCGTCAAGAACCTTTTTCATTTCCTGCAGTCCGCTGATGGTCAGCAAATCCGCGGAAACCTCCTGAAACTCTTCATTAATTGAATCAAGGGCCAGATCGACCTGACCTTCAACCACCTGTTCCCGGGTCCGGGTGCGCAAGGATTCATTTTTCAGTTTGAGATCTTCAAAAAAAACCAGACCGAACAATACGCCGCTGACAAGGCACAGCGGCACAAAGATCATCAGAAAATCAACCACGATGCGTCTTCTATTATTAGTCTGCGGGCTCTGAGACATTTCGCTTTCTCTCTCCCTCACCCGTCCTGCTTAACCTTGTCAAGCGCCGCCCTGACTTTTCCGGCCAAATTGTTGAGATTCATCGGCTTCTCACAATACTCTTTGATCCCCATGGCCAGAGCTGTTTCCCGGTTCACCAGATCACTGTGACCTGTGCAGAGAATAATGGGCAACTCCGGTCGGATTTCCATGATTTTCCCGGCCAGTTGAGCGCCGGTCAGGGACGGCATGGTCATATCCGTGAGTACCAGGTCATAATTTTCCGGCTGTTTTAAAAATTCCTGCAAGGCCTGAGCCGCGTTTGTGAAAGTAATCACCTTGTAACCATAACGCGTCAAGGCCTTCCGAATCATATCGACGATGGCCTCCTCATCGTCGACAACCATCACGGTCTCGGAGCCCCCCGCCGGCGGCTTCTCGTCCTGCGGAGTGCCGGATATGGTATTTCCCGCCGCGGCAACCGGGAAATAGATACGGCATGTGGTCCCCTTACCGGGTTCGCTGTAAATATTGATCTGGCCCTGGTGACTGTCGACAATACCATGGACAACGGCCAGACCCAGGCCGGTACCTTCCCCCTTTTCCCTGGTGGTGAAATAGGGTTCAAAGATTTTCGTTTTGGTAGCCTCGTCCATACCGATACCGGTATCGCTCACCTCAAGCCGCAGATATCGGCCCGGCGGCAGTTCCAGGCCCGGAACATAGGAGACAGTAGAAAACTCGACCTCTTTCAACGCCACTCCGAGAATGCCGCCGCTTTCAAGCATGGCATGATAGGCGTTGGTGCAGAGATTCATGACAATCTGGTGTATCTGGGTGGGATCTGCCAGAACATAGGCATCGGAAACAATATTCTGTTTTATGGCGATGGTTGTCGGCAGCGAGGAGCGCAGCAGTTTGAGGGCCTCCTTGACGATCAAGGACATCTGTAACGGCTGCTTCTCCTGGACCGACTTGCGGCTGAATGTAAGAATCTGACGGACCAGATCCCGGGCCCGTACCGCCCCTTTCAGGATTCCGTCAAGATCATTTTCCAGACGTTGCCGATCTTCCATATCGGATTGGGCCAGTTCCGTATAGCCGATGATGGCGAAAAGTATATTGTTGAAATCATGGGCGATGCCGCCGGCCAGGGTGCCGATGGCCTCCATCTTCTGGGCCTGGACCAACTCCGCTTCAAGTTTCCTGCGCTCGGTAAGATCAAGGCCGACCCATATCATATAGTCCCGCTCATCCATCGAGATCATCCGGACCGTCAGATGATAGGGAACGGGGCCGCTTTGATACTGTATCTCGGCCTCAACCGACACCTCCCCTTCTTTAACATCCCGCAGGGCCTGGACAATGACGGGTTTGTCTTTCTCAGCAAACCAGTCTGCGGGGAAGACACGCAAAATCTTTTCCCGGCTCAGGCCGGTCTGCTCCGCGAAACTGTTATTCCAACGGACTAAGCGTCCCCCATCATCGCAAACATACAGGATACCCGGCAGGGTATCCAGAATGGCCTCGGTAAAGCTCTTTTCTTTCAGCAACTGTTCTTCGGCTTTTTTCTGGGCGGTGAGATCCCTGATGGTGGCCAGAACCAGAACCTCACCGTCAAAGGTGACGGATTTAAGCCGGACATCTACCGGAAAACATTCGCCGCTATGCGGTTTTCTGGCATTCCACTCCAGGGTGGCGGATTCACCCGCCATTATCCGTTTCCAGATATCGGCCAAGGTGTCAACCGGGTTGCCGGGCCCGCTGAAATGGTTGAGAATATCCATACCGATAATCTCCTCCCGGCTTACCGAGAAAAGCTCGGTCATAGTGTTATTGACATCAAGGATCCGGCCCTTACTGTCATGGAGGAAGACGGCGTTGCTGATATTATTAAACAGGATTCGAAACCGTTCTTCACTGTTGGCCAGAGCGCTTATCTTTTCGTGAATGACCCTTCGCATAGCGGAAAAGGCGCCGGCCAGTACGCCGATTTCATCTTCACTTTTAACGTCAATGGGATACTCCAGATCCCCGTCAGCCATGGCCCTGGAAGCTGCGGTCAGGGACTTGACCGGCCGGGCAATACGACCGATGATGAGACTGAGAACCACGATGGTCAACAGGGCTATGACCGCGGTAATAAGCGCGATACTGTTTCTGAGACGCCGGACTCCGGCATATTTGACATCCAGGGGGACCGCGTAACCGACAAACCAATTCCACTCGGGAAAATGTCTGAAGATTACCCATTTTTGCACGCCGGCGGCGTCGGTGTAGTTGAAGTCTCCGTTCTTAATCCGGAGAATTTCGGCAACATAAGCAGCCGACCAGGGCGGAGGAGGGCCCTGGGCAAGAACCGGGTGCATAAGGACTGCGCCATCGCCATCGACGATAAAGGGGTAACCCCACTGATCGGCGGCCTTATAATAGACCTGGCGCAATACCTGAATGACCGAGTTCTGAAAGGCATCCTTGTAGTTCTCCGACAACCCCGTTGCCGCAAGGCGTTTTGCCTTCCCGGCCAAAAGGGCGAGAATGGGGTTGATTTTTTCGCTGTAGACGGAGTACTGACTGCTATCGATGACTTTAGTCAACCGGAAGTTGACCAGAAACAAATTCAGACCCGCGGCCAGGATGGAGGTGACGACAACAATGATCAGGATCTTTGTCGTAATGGAGCGCCTTATCTTAAGGCCTCTCCTTATCTTTGAAACCATCTTTTTCTATATGAGGTTAGAGGGAAGTTTATGATAGTATTCTCCTGGGAGTACAACTTACGAAAAACCACCCCCGCCCCCTCCAGAAGGTGGGGGGTAAAATTTGGCTGAATAGTTACTTCGCCGTTCTCTTTTCACACTTACAAAATAAAAAGTCAAGAAAGTTTTACCGCCGGCCCGGCGGACGCTTACAACAGGCTTTTAACCGGCGGCTTTATCCTGATGCCGGCGACCAACGCTAATTTTGCGGATTAAAAGCGTTGCCATAGATTTAAGGTTATGCTATCTCGCACCCGCAACTTAACCGCAGCCAGAAACGACAAGAATCTAATGCGGGAACCGATCCCGCAACCCAAAAGAAAGTTTTTTGCCCGCACCCAAGGGCACTTCCGAAAGTCGCAAATAAGTACTCTTATCAGAACATTTTCTGATTATTAAATCTTGTTTTTTGGTGCAGAAAATAACCTGTAAGGTACTAAACTTATGACCAAACTCAATCTTAGGCGCGTTCTGCTGGTCCATCCGCTCGGCTACCAGGCCTCGGCGGCGGCGGCTGATATTGCCCGGAAAGCCAATCTGATGCCGCCTTTAGGTTTGGCAAGCATTGCCGCTTATCTGGAAGAACAGGGTAAAAAAGCGGATATTCTCGACTGTTTCGCGGTGCCGCTGACGGCCGACCGGCGCTTTAAGACCTACCTTGAGATATTGAAACCGGCCTGGGCCGGTTTCAGCTGTACGACCTCAAGTTTTCTTGACGGGGTTCGTCTGGCAAAACTGGCTAAAGAAATTTTGCCGGGCGTCCGCACTTTCTGCGGCGGCCCCCACGTCTCGGCTTTGCGCGAAAAACTGCTCGCCGATTATCCGGCATTTGACTATTTCGTCATCGGCGAAGGTGAAGAGACGCTCCGGCAGTTAATGGATGAAAGTAATAATTGTCATAAGATTCCCGGCTTAAGTTTCTGGAACAGCCGCGGCGAGACCGAATTTTCCGGCTCCCGGGAACCGGGGGTTGAGCTGGATCGGCTGCCGTTTCCGGCTTACGATAAACTCGAAGGTTTCCCCAAAACCTACCGGCTGCCGATCTTCAATTACCCCAAGGCCCCGAATACGAGCTGTATCTCAAGCCGCGGCTGCCCCTATAGCTGCAGCTACTGCGACCGCTCGGTTTTCCGCCGGACTTTCCGCTACAATTCCGCCGCCTATCTCTACCGCCATCTTGAATACCTGAAAAACCGTTTCGGCATCCGTCATATCAATTTCTATGACGACCAGTTCACATTCAACCGGGAGCGGATCAAGGCATTCTGTCAACTGATCAAGAACCGACCCCTGAATATGACGTTTAACTGTGCCGTCCGGGCGGAACATATCGATGCCGAGCTACTGAGCCTGATGCGGGCCGCCGGCTGCTGGATGATAAGTTTAGGCATTGAGAGCGGCGACGCCGAACTTTTAGGCCGGCACCGGCAAAAAGTTGATCTCGATTTCATGGCCGAGCAGGTCAAATTGATCAAAAAATGCGGCATCCGGGTCAAGGGACTTTTTATGGTCGGACTCCCGGGCGAAACCAAAGCGAGCGTTCGCCGGTCAATCAGTTATCTGAAATCACTGCCGATTGATGAACTGAACGTTGCCAAATTCACCCCGTTTCCGGGCGCGCCGCTCTATGAGAATATTCACAGTTTCGGCCAATTCACTGAAAACTGGCCCCGGATGGACTGTATGAGCTTCCAGTTCATTCCGACCGGCATGGAGCGTGATGAGCTTGAAAAACTTTTCCTTGAATTCTATCAGGCCCATTTCAAAAGGCCGCGGACGCTTCTTAACTATGTCGCCATGCTCAAACATTCACCCGACAGCTGGCGCCGTTTCGCCGGCAATTTAGGCTCGTTTTTACGTTTCGCCAGGAGCAGTGAAAATCGGATAATTAAATAAGCTTATGCCGACAAACCCAACCAAAAACCGCCCCGAAATCGATCTTTCCGCCGCCGGACCGAACCGGCCGCCAATAATCGCGATTGTGATTCCGCTCTACAATCACGCACAAACCCTGGAAAAGGTTGTGGCCGAGAGCCTGGGCTTCACCAGGCACCTGATCGTGGTTGATGACGGCAGCCGTGATAACGTTGATAAGATTCTGGCCCGACTTAATCCGGCAGTTCATATCATCCGCCATCCCCGCAACCTCGGCAAAGGGGCCGCCATCCTGAGCGGGGCTGAAAAAGCCCGCAAGCTGGGCGCTAGCCATATCATCACGATTGATGCCGACGGCCAGCACTACAGCGCTGACATCTCCGGTTTTATCGCCGCGGTTCGCAAAAACCCGGAAGCGATAATCGTCGGCTGCCGCAATTTTACCGCCACCTACGTTCCGAAAAGCTCCGCTTTCGGGCGCCGCTTTTCCAATTTCTGGTTCCGGGTCCAGACCGGACAAAAGGTCGGTGACAGTCAGAGCGGTTTTCGCGCCTATCCGCTGACCCTGCTTAAAGCGATGAAATGGCGCGAGAAGCGTTACGCCTTCGAAAATGAGGTTCTGGTGCGGGCGGCCTGGGCGGGGGTCAAAATTTACGAAATCGATATCGGGGTTTACTATCCGGCTAAACCTGAACATATCTCCCATTTTCATCGGCTTTGGGATAATCTGCGTTTAAGTTTTTTAAATACCCGGCTGACGATTCGCTCGATGCTGCCCTGGCCTCACAATCAGCTTGACGATCAGGGACTGCCGCCGGCACAGCCAGTCTCCATCCTGCACCCAATCCGGAGCCTGCGCCTGCTTTTACAGGAAAACGCTTCGCCTAAACGCCTGGCCATCGCCGTTGCTCTCGGGGTTATGGTCGGCGCCCTGCCGCTGCTGGGAATGCGGGCGATGATTATTCTGATGATAACCGGCTATTTCCGTCTCAACAAGATTGTCGCGCTGGCGGCCGGCAATATCTGCATGCCGCCATTTGTCCCGGCCTTATGTATTGAAGTCGGCTATTTTATCCGGCACGGCAGCTGGCTTACCGAAATATCTTTCCGCACCCTGGGTTACCAGGCGTTGGATCGCTTCTGGGAGTGGGGCTTAGGCTCACTTATCGTCGGCCCGCTGCTGGCGGCATTTTTCGGTTTTTTAACTTTATCCATGGCAAAAAAGCTGCAAACTGCGAAAGAATTATGACGGAAAAATCTGCAAACCAATCCGGAAACTGGAGCAGCCGCAGTGTCGGCGCCGACTGGCAGCACCGTTTTTTCTATTTTCTGATTAAACTCGGCGGCCGCCGTATCGCCTATCCTTTTCTCTATCCGGTGGTCCTCTATTATCTTATTTTCCGCCCCGATCAACGCTTGAAAACCCGTTACTACCTCGACCGCCGCTTCCCCGGCCGCCGCGGTTTTGCCGCGCTGAAAGACAGCTACCGGATGATCTTGAGTTTAAGCCGCTCTCTGGTCGACCGGGCTCTGGTCGGGATCTGCGGGCCGGAAATTCTGCGGACGGAATTTCCCCGGGGCGAGGAACTGTTCAACCTCGCCGCTCAAGGCCGGGGCCTGATTATTCTTACCACCCATATCGGCTGCTGGCAGGCGGCCATGATCTGTTTAAGCAAATTAAAACGCCCGGTGCATATGCTTATGCAGCAGGATGATGGCGATATCGACCGCCACTATTTTGAGCATTCAGGCGCAGAAAATCCGTTTCACATCATCGACCCCGCCGGATTCTTAGGCGGCACAGTCGAA
>WFRP01000210.1 GCA_015486505.1 Pseudomonadota bacterium
CATTAGCATTGCAACTGTTTGAGCGTAAGCGAGTTTTGCAAGGCGGGCGCAGCGAGCGTAAGGAAAAACAGAAATCTTAACGCCTGGCGGAGAAAAACCGCGCCCGACTCCGGATTCGGCTAAATAGTTACAAAAAAGGTAAAGAGGTTAACAATGCAATTTGTCAGCTGGTTTTTCAATAATTTCGGTCTCTTCTTCGGCGCGGTCTTTCTGGTTTATCTCTATCTGATGATTAATCGTTTGACAATCATCTATGACTACCTGCGCTTTGTTTCGATTCGTGACTTAAGTTATCGGGAAGAGGTCGGGCGGCGGGACGCGTTAAGCTTTCTGCAGCCGTTTTTCGCCCGGCTGCGGGGCACTTCAGGGGCCGGCCGGGAGTCGGTTATCGATGCAATCTGGTCTGAAGTCGAGGGCCGGATCGGGATTCATTTTACCGCCTTGAACGGTTACGTCAATACGTTGATTCTGATCGGTTTCGCGGGGACGATTTTCGGCTCAATCGGGGCTTTCAACCAGATGTTCAGCGGCCTTGCTCGGGGCGAAACCGCGACTGTGGTTTTTGCCGCGGCCTGGAACAGCGGCCTGGCCACCGCCCTCTACACCTCACTCGGGGCCGGGGTTATCGGCGGCATTGTCGTAACCTTAATCTATTCCCGTTATCTGATGACGCGGATGAAACGCCTGGAAACCCTGGTTGGGCTGCGGATCAGTGAAATTGTCACTTCTTGATGGTGTCGTAAAAATCTCCATCTGCTGCGTTCCCCTCGCCGTGAGTGCAGCGCGGAAGTGCCCTTGGGGTGCATATGAAGTTTTTTACTTAGCCATCGAACCTTTTGGTTTTTTACGAATTTATCACTTCTTTGAGCAGAAGGGGAGGTTTAAGCTATGGCACGCTATCGCCGCGCCGGAGTAACCGGCATCGAGCAGCAGGTGGTTGATCCCGGAAAAGATCTTTTTGCCTATCTTTTTATCCTGATTATGGTTTTTTCATTTATGCTGCTGATGACAACTGAAGAACGCCACGCCCGGCAGCATAAGCAGCGGGCCCCTCAAAGTACCAAAGCCTCGAAATCGCAGCTTGCCGAAGTCGCGTTCGACGCCATTGGCCGTCTCGAAAAAGACGGAAATGAAATCGCGATGTTCTTTGCCGATCACGAATATTTCCCACTGCGGGATCTTGATAAACTTAACGCTGACGGCCGCATTATAATCTCAAAAACGAAAAATGGTGAAGTCAAACAGGTTATCTATCTCAGCACTGCCGATGCCGACAAGCTCTCTTTAGCCGAGTATCTTTCAGCTTTCAGTTTTCTCGGGGAACACGGTATTGATGTCGCGTTTGCCGACCGGGTGAATTAAAATGACGAGATTTTATATTGCCATTCCGGCGGCGCTGACCGTTTTGCTGCTTTGCGGAGCGGCAAGCGTTTCTGCGGCTCCGAAAAAAGGCGCAGATCCCTGGGCCAGCCTGCAGAAGTCATTTCCGCAAACCTCTGTAAAAACCCGGTCGGCGGCGGCCCTGCGGAAAACGCGCCCGGAAATTTCTCAAAATGACCCCTGGGCGCGCCTGCGCGAGATTGTAGTGCCGTTTTCCCTGGCCGATGATGAAAGATTAAACCGGGGCGCCGGGGCCGCCGTTGCCGAAAAAGTCCGGCGCAAACTTAAACCCTGGCGCAAACATATAGAGCGGGCCGCCCGGCTTTTTCAGGTGCCGACAGCGATTATTGAAGCGGTGATTATGGTCGAATCCGGCGGCAACCCCCAGGCTCAGGCCAAAAGCAGCAGTGCCGCAGGCTTAATGCAGACGATTAAAGCAACTTTTGCCGCCGGCCGCAGCGCTTTGCTAAAGATGGGGCTTGATTGTGCCGATAATCCTTATGATCCCGAAGCCTCAATTCTTGTCGGCAGCTGGTATCTGGGACAGATGTTTGACCGGGCCCGGGCCGACGGTAAACCCGGTGTCGGGACAAGATCGGCGATAAAGTCCTGGCGCTATCCGCTGCAATACTATTATTCCGGCCCCGGTCACGGCCGCAAAGCGGCCCCGAGGATTCTGATCTACAGCGGCGGTGAACAAATTTTAATCGATAAACCGGCTTACTCGCACAAGGTTATGGTCTGGGCCGAAAGCCTGGTAACAACCTGAAAAGATTAACCCGTTGCAAGCAAAAAAGCGGGAGGTTGATTATGAATAACAACGATCGTGACGCCAACCCGGAAGTCGGAGAAAGATACTCAATTATCCGCCTGAGTTTAGGCGCCGTAATTCTGCTTATTTCCTACCTGCTGACCCATTAAAAATCAAAGAGAAATTTCCGGCTTGGCGGGCTTAACGGAATAATGCCTTTGCCCGAAGGAATTGAATTGGGGGCAGGCTTGGAATTGGGCTTGGAATTGGGTTCGGCACCCGGCAAGAATTACAGCAAGGATTCGGCACCGCCCTGATTCTGTTGTTGATTTCGCTTATGCTGTTCACCGGAGCGGGAATTATTCGTAAAAAAACAACCCAACATCTATTTTTCAAGCGCCGTTGACTTTCATATTGAGGTGTCCCGGCACCGGTGAAATAAGTGAAAATTGCCGAAATTGAAAATCTGATTTTAGTACCTTACAGGTTATTTTCTTGTTTTTTTCGACAGCTTTTTTCAACTGTAAAAACAAGAAAATGTTCTGATAAGAGTACTTATTTGCGGGCCGAAAAGGTTCGATTGGGTTGCGGGAGTCTGTTCCCGCATTAGTACCTTACAGGTTATTTTCTGCACCAAAAAACAAGATTTAATAATCAGAAAATGTTCTGATAAGAGTACTTATTTGCGGGCCATCGGATTGCCCCTGGGTACGGGCCGAGAAGGCTCCGATTGGGTTGCGGGATTTGTTCCCGCATTAGATCTTAAGGATCGCTGCTCTCTGATAATGGTTTCGCACGATTTGAATCAGGTCGAAAGAATTACCGATAACGTGGTCGAACTTAAGGCCGGAAAGGCTTGATTGGGTTTGCGGGATTTATCCCCGCATCAAATTTTAGTGACAGGGTTACATTTTGGTGTGGAGTTTTTGTCGGGAATTTGTTATCAGAACATCGATGAACCAGTATAATCAGCGAAAAAAACAGCATGATTGTTGAATAATCGGTGGCAAAATGGGGGGATTATGGCAAAAATCAGCGGTTTAAAGTCTTTTTTTTGGTTGGTTTTTCTTTTTTCAGCTTTGTTTTTTTTCAGCGGCAAGGTTATGGCCGGGCCGGTGCTTAAAATTGGGCATGTGGCGCCGCCGTTTCATGGGCAGCATATCGGCCTTGAATATTTTGCTCAGTATCTTAAAGAGCACAGCGACGAGCGCTGGCAGTGCAAGATCTTTCCTTCGGGAGAACTCGGCGGTGAGCGTTCTCTGGCCGAGCAGGTGCAGACCGGCACCCTGCCGATGGCGGTGGTCACCACGGCTGTACTTTCCAATTTTGTCCCTGAAATCGGCGTGGTCGATCTGCCTTTTCTCTTTCCGGATCTGCTGACGGCTCACGCCGTTTTGGACGGCCCCATCCGCAAGAAGTTATTTGCCTTTTTCCCGAACCGCGGTTTTATCGCGCTGACCTTTATGGAGAATGAATTTCGGGATCTGACCAACTCCAAACATCCGGTTCACACCCCGGCCGACCTTAAGGGGTTGAAAATCAGAACGATGGAGAGCCCGATTTTAATCGATACCTTCAAGGCCCTGGGGGCGGAACCGGTGCCGATGCCGTTCCCCGAGGTCTACAGCGCTTTGGAACAGGGGGTTATCGATGGCCAGGATAATCCGCTTTTTGTCTCAATTCTGGTTAAATTCCTGGAGGTTAACCCTTTTATAACCAAAACTCAACACGTTCTGACCGAAACCGTGATGATTATTAACCGGGATTTCTGGGAACGGCTTTCACCGGCGGATAAAAAACTTTTTCGGACGGCCGCCGGTGAGGCGACGATTATCAACCGGGCGGTCAATCTTCAGGGTGAGTTGAAACTGCCGCGGCTGGGCATAAGTATTCCCGCTTATCTGCGTGAGAAAAAGATTAAGTGCGTCAAATTAACTCCGGAACAGCGGCAGCTGTTCAAAAAGGCGGTGGTCCCGGTTTATAAAAAATACCGGAACAAGATCGGCGCGGAAATTTTTGACGCGATGCTGGCCCGGGTTAAGGAGCAGCAGGGCCGGCAATAAAATGAGTTGTTTCTGCGGGCGGAAATTGCTGATGCGCTATCGCGAAAAAGCACGGAAGATTGAGGGTTTGCTTCTCGGCTGGTTATTGCTGGGGATGGCTCTGCTTGCCTTTGTCCAGGTGGTGATGCGTTATTTTTTTCACTCCGGTTTATCCTGGGGTGATGAGGTGAATCGTTACCTTGGGGTCGTCCTGACCTTTGTCGGGGCAGCTTTGGGGGTGGAAAAAGGCAGCCACTTTTCTATGGATGTTCTTTATCGGGTTTTGCCGGAGAGATTGCAGCCGCTGCTGAAAAAACTGATCTATCTCTTGTCCGCGCTTATCTATGCCGGGGTCGCCGGCTTTGGGATAATCCAGGTCGGCCGCCTCTATCATTTTCATTCGCAATCACCCGCGCTGCAGCTGCCGATGTATATTCCCTACCTGATTATTCCTTTAGGCTGCACCCTGATGGCCTGGCGCAGTTTATGTCTGATTTTTAGGGGCGGAGCCGGAAACGGGGCCGGGATTGATGGTGATATTGCTGAATCCGGCCCGGAGTCTGCCAATACTCCTGACGGACAGAGAGAAAAACGCTGATGATTGTTACCATGCTCTCAGTTTTTGTCGGTCTGCTCGTCCTCGGCGTACCGATTGCAGCGATTCTGCTTGCGACTTCGGGCATTAGCCTGCATTTTTTTACCTATACACCGCTTCTGGTTCTGCCGCAGCAGCTTTTCAATGCGCTCGATAATTTTGTCCTGCTGGCGATACCGTTCTTTATTCTCGCCGGGGCCATCATGACTGAAGGGGAGATGGCCGGCCGGCTGGTGGCGGTTATCCGTTATCTGGTGGGCCGGGTGCCGGGCGGTCTGGCGATTGCCGCACTTTTAGCCTGTATCTTCTTTGCCGCGCTTTCCGGTTCGAGCCCGGCGACGGTAATCGCGATTGGCTCAATTATGATTCCGGCCCTGAAAGATTCCGGATATGATGAAGATTTTTCGATCGGGCTTTTGACTTCAGCCGGATCGCTGGGGGTGGTGATTCCGCCTTCAATTCCGATGATTCTCTACTGTCTGGTGATGAATGTTTCGGTTTCCGAACTCTTTATGGCCGGGATTATGCCGGGGCTTCTGGTCGGCCTGGTTTTTGCCGTTTATATCCTTATCAAAGCCCGGCGTCACGGCTGGCGCGAGCGGCGGACTTTTTCCGGCCGGGTTTTTCTGAAATTACTTGGTGAAGGCATCTGGGCCATGCTGATGCCGGTAATTGTTCTCGGGGGGATTTACAGCGGGATATTTACGCCGACCGAAGCGGCGGCCGTGGCGGTGGTTTACGCTCTGTTTGTCGAGCTGGTTATTTATCGACAGATGAGTTGGCAAGGTTTTAATAAATGCCTGACCGAAGCGGCACTGCTTTCCGCGGCCCTGCTTTTTATTCTGGCGGCGGCGATGACCTTTGTCTGGCTTTTGACTTCGGAAGGCATCCCGGCGGCCCTGGCCGCCTGGATCACCCGCAATATTCACAGCCGCTGGCTTTTTCTGCTTTTGATCAACCTGCTTTTTCTGCTGCTGGGCTCGGTTATGGACGATGTTTCAGCCATGCTGATTCTTTCGCCGCTGCTGGTTGACAGCCTGCGGCGTTACCATATCGATCTGATCCACTACGGTATCATTATGATTATGGTTATCGAGATCGGCTTTCTCACGCCGCCTTTTGGCCTCAACCTGTTCGTGAGTATGGGGCTTAGCGATAAAAGCCTGCTCGAGGTCAGCCGGGCGGTACTGCCTTTTCTGCTGCTGCTCCTTTTGACGATTATTCTGATAAGTGTTTTACCCGATATCAGTCTCTGGTTGCCGTCAGTTCTTAAGTAAGCCAGGCTGTTTGCCGAGAGTTACAATTCAATTTTTACAATCGCAACCCCCAATTTGAATATTATGGAAGACGACCCGGATGACAACAAGTTTATGGAATGTGCCGTTGCCCTCGATAGCAAAATAATTATTTCGGGAGATAAACAGCGGAAAAACAGCAGGAAATATATAGACATTCAGATTATGTCCCCAAAAGAGTTTGTCGATAAATATTAAAGCGGATGGAAGGATTAAAATGAATATTGTTGAAGTAGTCAGAACCGACTGGATTTTCGTGATGCGCTTACTGGTGGCGATGCTTCTCGGGGGCTTTGTCGGTATGGAGCGGCAGTCTCGCGGGCGGGAGGCCGGATTGCGAACCAATATTCTGGTCTGTCTGGGGTCGGCGGCGGTTATTGTCGCGTTTCAGAAACTATCTCTTGAGGTCAACGTCGGGGCTGAATCGGTGATTCGGATGGACCCGGCCCGGGCCGCCGCCGGGGTTATAACCGGCATCGGCTTTCTCGGAGCCGGAACCATCATCAAAAGTAATGACTTTGTCCGGGGGCTGACCACCGCGGCCTCAATCTGGGTGGTTTCCGCGATCGGCGTGATTGTCGGATTAGGTGAGTTGCTTGTCGCTATTGTTCTGACTTTGCTGGTTCTGGTGTCGCTTTACGCTCTGCATCGACTGCCGATTACAGGTGATCAGTATTTCACTTTACATCTTAAATGGCATGGGGATTTAGGCTTGTTCGATGAAGTGCTTGAACAATTCTTGCGGGAAGATATAATAGTTAAAAACAGCAATGTAACCCGGCAGCCGAAGACTGAAAAATGCCAGGTGGTTCTGGTTGTCTGTCTGCGCCGGCTGGATCAATTTAATTTGATAATGAACCGGCTGCAGAATGATAAGCGTTTCGACGAAGTTGCCTGGAATTAACTGTTTGTCGTGGACATTGTCGTTTTTGTCTGGATTGCTATTTGATTTTTCCCGTGATTCCTGGCTTTGACAGTCAACCGTAACCGTCAGTAACTGTAACCGTCAGTAACTGTAACGCAGGCCGGCGTAGAGGTTGTTGTTGTCCTCGAACTGGCCGAAGAATGTATGTTCGTGTTTACCGTAAAAGAGGTTGGCGCCGCCGACAAGCTGCCAGTTGTCGGTGAGTTTGTAGCTTGCCTGGGGGCGCAGGTGGCTGTCATTGTCAGAGGGTGAGTAGTAGACAAAAAGTGATAACTTCAGATTCTGCTGGAGCAGCAATTGTGTCAGGCGCAGGGTCAGCAGGTGGCGGAACTCATCTCTTTCCGGCATCCCCGGCGGCAGGCTTTTCTGATAGTTGTGATAATCTTTAATCGCTTCAAGGTAATATTGGATGCCACCGGTAAGATTCGGAACCAGTTCATGTTCGTAGCCGGTCAGAAAACGCCATTCCGAATTGCGGATCATCGGGTCTTTGCCCGAATTATCTGCAAGTGAATCATAGTAACCGGCCTCCAGATGGGCCAGGCCGCCGGCCAGGGGGCCGCGCAGGCTCCCTCCCCAGACGCGCAGGCGCGGGAAGAAAAGTTTGCCGTCGCTTTTCATTCCTTCCGGGGTTTTCCAGTAACCGTCATAGAAATAGAGCGCGGTCTCGACCGGGCCGAAACGGTGATAGACACGCAGGGCGATTTCATCATTGCTGAACCAGCTTGAGCGGTCATGGTCTTTCAAAGTCCGATTGCGGCCGACAATTTCCCCGGCGCTCGGTGACCAGTAGGAGAGGCGGTCGCCGTCAATATAAATTGAAGGATTGAAACGGGGCATATAGACCAGATCAAAATTGGCCCAGTCAAAAAACAGGCTTAAACGGGCGGCATCTGCCGGGGCTTTCAGGTACTCATCATCCCGGCCGATAAAAAATGACTGCCAGTCTTTGGGGAAGAGGTCGTTGATAAAGATAAGATCCCCGGTACCCCAGGTCATTATCTGGCGTCCGACTTTTAGATCGGCACATTCCAGGGGGGAGCCGAGCAGGTAGATTTCGCGCAGATCACCACTTAAGCTATGCTCGACGGCATCGGCGCAGAGGTCGCCCTTAAATTTGGCCACCACCCAGTCAAAATCATAATCCACTTCAAGCTGGAGCCGGGTTTCCAGCATTGAAGTGCCCTGTTCCTTAACCGGGTTGACAATCCGGCGCCCGCCCCGGGCATCGATGAAGCCGTGGTAATCAATTCCGGCATCATCAAGTTTCCGGGCAAAATCGTTAAAGAAAGTTTCCGCAAAAACCGACTTTAACGGTGGCAGGCCGCTGAGCAATATGACAATCAGGCAAATTTTTATCAGGCCGGAAAATTGTCGGAATCGACCTTTGCGGATCAGATTCATAATGATAATCCTTATAATATAGTAACTATTCAGCCAAATTTTACCCCCCCCCACCTTCTGGAGGGGGCGGGGGTGGTTTTTCGTAAGCGGTTGCGGAAACGATTTCGTTGTTTTTCGGAAGCGAGCGGGAGCCCATTAGTACCTTACAGGTTATTTTCTTGTTTTTTTCGACAGCTTTTTTCAACTGTAAAAAC
>WFRP01000211.1 GCA_015486505.1 Pseudomonadota bacterium
AACAGGCGCAGATCGTCAATTCCGTAACGCAGCATCGCTAAACGTTCAACCCCCATACCGAAGGCGAAACCGCTGTATTTCTCGGGGTCGTAATTGACGAATTTATAGACCGCCGGATCAACCATACCACAACCCAGGATCTCAAGCCAGCCGGTCTGTCCGCAGACTCGGCAACCTTTGCCCTGACACATAACGCACTCAATGTCGACTTCGGCACTGGGCTCGGTAAAGGGGAAGTAGCTCGGACGGAAACGGACTCCGGCTTTACGACCGAAAAACGCGTGCAGAAAAGTGACCAGGATACCTTTCAGGTCGGCAAAGGTAACATTTTTATCGACCAGCAGGCCCTCAATCTGATCAAACATCGGGGTATGGGTAAGATCGGAATCGCAACGGTAAACCCGGCCCGGGGCCACCACCTTAACCGGCGGCTCCCGGCCCTCCATCACCCGGACCTGAACCGGGGAGGTATGGGTCCGCAAAACCACATCATCGGCAATGTAGAAGGTATCCTGCATCTGCCGGGCGGGGTGATCCTGCGGGATATTCAGAGCCTCGAAATTATAGTAGTCGATTTCAACTTCAGGCCCCTGGGCCACACTGAAACCGAGCCGTTTGAAAATCGCGCAGACATCGTCGGTCACCCCGGTTACCGGATGAACCGAGCCCCGCGGCAAACGCCGTCCGGGCAGCGTCACATCAACCGCACCGGCGACAATTTTGCGCTCTCGCTCGACTTCATTCAGATGGTGGCGGGCTTCCTCAAGGGCATTTTGAATCTGGCCTTTGATCCGGTTGGCGAGTTTGCCGATTACCGGCCTCTCGGCGGCCGTAAGCTCAGCCAAACCTTTCAGCAGCACCGTCAAACTTCCTTTGCGGCCGAGAATATTAACCCGCAGAGTTTCAATTTCATCAAGAGACGCGGCTTTGCCGATTGCCGCCTGCGCCTTTGCCAGTAGATCCTGAAGACGGTTTTCCATAAACTATCTAGGCAACCAGAGCGGCACTGGCGATATCGGCATATTTGCCGAAGGCACTCGGATCATTAACCGCAATATCGGCCAGGATTTTACGGTCGACCTCAACTTGAGCCTTGGTCAGGCCATTAATAAAACGGCTGTAGGAAAGGCCGTGCTGACGGGCGGCGGCATTAATCCGGACAATCCAGAGACGGCGGAAATCACGTTTCCGGGCCCGCCGGTCACGATAGGCATAATTTAACGCCCGGTCAACGGTTTCAACCGCGGAACGATAAAGTTTGCTGCGACCACCACGATAGCCTTTGGCCATCTTTAAGACTTTCTTATGTCTTCTATGGGACTTAAATCCACCTTTTACTCTAGGCATTTGACAAAACTCCTGAAAATTATTGCTTTAGCGGCCAACCGCGAAACCGGTTCCCGCATTAACGCGACCTAATATCACAGCCCATAAACTATAAATAAGGCAGCATCCGTTTGATACCACGCTGATTGGCGTTGTCAAGCAGCGTGGATTTGCGCAGATTCCGTTTACGTTTACGGGTTTTACAGTTCAGCAAATGACTGGCATAGGCTTTACGGCGCACAACCTTACCCGTGCCGGTCACCTTGAAACGCTTCTTGGCGCCGCTGTTCGATTTCATCTTCGGCATGACTTTTAACTCCTTATAAATTCAACTCTATTTGGCTTTCTTTAACGGGCCTAAAACCATCATCAACTGCCGGCCCTCACGCTTGGCGTGCTGCTCAACCACTCCGTATTCCTTGACCCGCTCAGCTACCTTGACCAACAGGTCATGGCCCTGCTCGGTATAAGCCATCTCCCGGCCCCGAAAACGGATTGTCACTTTAACTTTGTCGCCGGACTCCAGGAAACGTATGATACTGCGGATCTTGACATCCAGGTCATGCACGTCGGTCCGGGGCCGCATTTTGATCTCTTTTACCTGAATTACGGTCTGTTTTTTCTTGGCCTCCTGGGCTCTTTTGCTCTGCTGGTACTTAAACTTTCCGTAATCCATCACCTTGCAGACCGGCGGCTTGGCGTGTGGCGAAACCTCCACCAGATCCAGGCCGCGCTCTTCAGCGTAGGCCAAGGCCTCAGCCGTATCAATAACCCCGATCTGCTCAGCGGCATCACCGATGAGCCGCACCTGCGGGACTCTTATCTGACGATTGACTCTTACTTTTTCAGCAGCTATGGGAACCTCCTACTCTGTTTCTTTCAATTCATTTTGCAGATGATCAAGAAAGCGCGCAACGCTCATTGCATCGAGCGTTTCACCCTGCTTACGTAAGCGCGGGGCCACCGTTGCCGAGGCCACCTCCTGATCCCCGATAACTAACATATAGGGGATTTTATCGAGTTGGGCCTCACGAATTTTCCGACCCAGCTTTTCATTGCGCAGATCTGCTTTAACCCGGATACCGACCGCCTGCAGCTCATCCCGAACTTTTTGGGCATATTCGTCGTGGGCTTCCGTAACCGTCAGCACCCGTACCTGCTCCGGCGCCAGCCAGAGTGGAAAAGCCCCGGCATAGTGTTCAATCAGAATCCCGATGAAACGCTCAATCGAACCTAAGATCACCCGATGCAGCATCACCGGCCGATGTTTTTCGCCGTCAGCCCCGATATAGGTTAAATCAAAACGTTCCGGCAGGGTAAAATCGCACTGAATCGTCGCGCACTGCCACTCGCGCCCGAGTGCATCTTTTAACTTGACATCAATTTTGGGCCCGTAGAAAGCCCCGTCACCGGCATTGATTTCGTAATCCAGATTGTTAGCTTCGAGTGCCTGAATCAGGGCTGCGGTCGCCCGTTCCCAATCAGCATCACTGCCGATCGATTTCTCTTCCGGCCGGGTACTTAATTCCATCGAGTAAGAGAAGCCGAAAAGCCGCATAATATCGGCAACAAATTCCAGGATCCGGGTAATCTCATCCTGGAGCTGCTCCGGCATACATATAATATGAGCATCATCCTGCGTAAAACAGCGCACCCGCAGCAGACCGTGCAAAACGCCGGAGGCCTCATGCCGATGTACCGTACCCAGCTCAAAATACCTTAACGGCAGATCACGATAACTGCGCAGCTGCGAATTATAGATCAGCATATGCGCCAGACAGTTCATCGGCTTAATGCCGTACTCCTGCCCTTCGCCGGTGCCGTCATCATCTTTAATCCGGGTAAAATACATATTTTCCCGGTAGTTTTCAAAATGACCCGAACGCTTCCAGAGATCCGCTTTCAACATCTGCGGCCCCATAACGATATCGTAGCCGCGTTTTAAATGCTGACGTCGTTCGAAATCTTCTAAAAGGGTTCGCAGCAACGCCCCTTTCGGATGCCAGATAACAAAACCGGCCCCGGCTTCATCCTGAATGCTGAAAAGATCAAGCTCGCGCCCCAATTTGCGGTGATCGCGTTTTTTGGCTTCTTCGAGCAGGTTAAGATGGGCTGTCAACGCCGCTTTATCGGCAAACGCGGTTCCATAAATCCGCTGCAGCATCCGGTTTTTTTCGCTGCCGCGCCAGTAGGCCCCGGCGACACTCAAGAGCTTAAACGAACCTTTAAGATAGGAGGCATTCGGCAGATGCGGCCCCCGGCAGAGATCGACAAACTCACCGCTCTGATAGAGGGAAAGTTTTTCATCTGCGGGCAGATCTTCAATCAGCTCAACCTTATATTTTTCCCCCATACCGGCAA
>WFRP01000212.1 GCA_015486505.1 Pseudomonadota bacterium
CGTTTTTACCGGACAGAGGCTGTCCTGACCGTAGATCTTCAATAGCTTGATTGATGTCAAATTTTGCTTTTTGCATGTCAAACCTCCTTTTGCTGATATTCTTCTATATATCAGCTTAAGTTGTTTTGACACAGAATTTTGAACACCCTCGAGAAACTCTCTGGGAAAAACATCGAAGACTTTAATTCTCTGATAGAAAGTGTCGCTGAGCTTAAACCAAGAGATTTACTTGAGGCTCAGATAATTGCTCAATCTATTGCTTTATTTAATCAGACCATGGACTTATTCGGGAAAATCAACAACTCAGACTCAAATAATGTCTGCCATGAAGACATTAAACTAGCTGATCGCTTAATAAAAACTTCGACCCGGCTACTTGAAGTTTTCTCGAAACATCGACGGGATGGCATGCAGCAAATGGTAATTCAAAAAGTAAATATATCAGAGGGCGGACAGGCAATAGTTGGCTCAAATATTAGCAGGTAGGGGGGATTAGATTATGCTTGAACTAAAAGAACAGAAAACTGATCCTCAAAAAATATGGTATATAAAAAACGGAGTTAGAGGTGTCAATTTTGTTGATTTGCCACGATGTACAGCCACTGCCAAGTCAACAGGGAAAAGATGTAATAACGCACAAATGAAAGGCCAAAATGGACTCTGTTGCGTCCACTCAGGTCATTACATCCCTGGTGCCACTAAAGGGAATCAGAGGGCTCTAAAGCACGGATTTCATACGAAAGCAGCAATTGAAGAGCGTAAAACTATAAGAGAAATTTTAAGTATATGTAAAAGCTTTTAATAAGGGTTTGGAGATTGGGTGTCAATGGCGACTATCTAAGGAGGAAAGGGGGGTATTTAGCATCAACTATGTAGATGATCGAGTAATACAACTCAATAAAATTTGAAAAATAATATATGAGACCAGCCACGAAACCACCAGCAACTTGACAAACAGTCAACAATACAGTCAATACAGATCAAAAACACTGCCACTTAAACCCGAAACAGCCACTTACTGATTGATGTAAGTGGCTGTTTTTATTAGTGGTCACTAAACAGATCTTCAATTTTGTCAGACCATGCAGTTAGTATCTCTTGGATCTCTCTATCATATTTATACTGATTATAGACTGTCCCAGTTATTGTTCTACTTTTGTGATTAAGTACCTTTCCAACAAAATATTCATCAAACCCCATCTCAATTACTCTTGTAGTGAAAGTACGTCTTAAGTCATGAGGAGTAAAAGGATCAAGGGATAATCTATATCTCACTCCCGGACTGAAACGACGACGCAACATCTTGGCAGCAGCTTTAAGATCCATATGGGTAGATTTATCTTCCCAAGGTGAAAAACAATACCCGTCATCAACATGTAGGATAAAAGAACGTACATATTCTGTTATATAGACTCTATGATCTCCAATTTTATTCTTGGTAACATTCGCAGGGATCGTCCACCAATTCCCATCTAATTGGGACCCTTGCATCTGAGTCACTTCACCGGGACGCTGACCAGTCAGTAAAATGACCATTAATATATTCTTAGTTTCAGGAGCAACCCGAGGAATTGCTTTAACTTCAGTATAGAGTAGTTTAATTTCATCGTATGACAAGGAACGAGTCTTAGGAAACTCTTTACCTGCCTTATTGACATTGGTTACAGGGTTAGTTTCTAACATCCCTTCTTTAACTAAAAAATTAAAAAACCCACGACAATAAGCAATTGTCCTATTGGCTATAGCTACGCCTCTCTTGCTGACAACATCACGTAAATGGACTATGTCTGCCTTTGTAACCTTGTCTATTGGGATATCCCCCAATACCTCGACCACATCTTTCCTTATAACTCTGGCTTGCTCTTTCCAACCAATATTTTGTTGAGATATAAAAGTAATATACTTATCAACATTATTTTTAAGTAGTAGGTCAGAAGAAGATGATTTATCAATCAGTACTCTTGGATCAACACCATTTTTTCGTATTGACAAATAGTTTCTATGAGATTCCCTTGCTTCTTTCAAAGATAGGCCAGGAAAAGCTCCAAGGCGTATTTCTTTACTTTTACCTGCAAACGTGTATTTATATTTGAAAACCTTGGTGCCGTTAGGATAGACCAACAAGAAAAGTCCATTGACATCCCATAAACGATACCTTTTTTCTTGGGGCCTCGCTTTTTCAATTTTCTTCACAGAAAGCATAAATTGGCTTTAGTCTGAACACAGATTTATGTCAATACAAAAAAGCCAAACGGTGGCCCAAACGGTGGCGCTAAAAAGAAAAGCACCTAACGATAAATCGCTAAGTGCTTAATATTACTGGTCGGGACGAGAGGATTTGAACCTCCGACCACCTGAACCCCATTCAGGTACGCTACCAGGCTGCGCTACGTCCCGTTTTTATTTTTTTGAATCATATTCCTGACCGCTAAAATTTCGCTTTTCAAATAAGCAAGACAGTCGGATTTACTTTCCTCAGCGGTCTTGGCCGGCTCCGGCGCGGCGATTTTTTTTCGACAACCCTCGATTGTAAAACGTTCATCGTGCAACAGGCGTCTTATCTGACAGAAAAGCAGAACATCCTGCCGCCGGTAGAGGCGTTGCTTGGAGTTGCTTTTTTCCGGTTTGATGGCCGCAAACTCTTTTTCCCAATAACGCAGGACATAGGGCTTGACCCCGACAATCCGGCTGACTTCACCGATGCGAAAATAGAGTTTATCGGGAACTGTTTCGACTGAGGCCATACGCCTCTCTCAGTTGATTATTGTACAAACCTTAAGGGTTGAGCTGATTTCTCAAGGCATTGCTTGACTTAAAACTCAAAACCCGGCGCGCTGAAATTGTAATCTCTTCCCCGGTTTGCGGATTGCGGCCGCGACGAGGTTTCTTTTCCCGCAGATTAAAGCTGCCGAACCCGGAGATTTTAACATTTTCACCACGTTCAAGACTTTCCTTGATTATAT
Source organism: Pseudomonadota bacterium (assembly GCA_015486505.1). Lineage (GTDB taxonomy): Bacteria > Desulfobacterota > Anaeroferrophillalia > Anaeroferrophillales > Tharpellaceae > Tharpella. Next base: position 2,964 of record WFRP01000212.1, read on the forward strand.
CAAAGATTGATTCAACCACTGTGGCCGCCTCTCTCTTCGATACGCCAATCCGTTCATATACCAACTCAACCATGTCGGCCTTAGTCATAACCGCCCACCTTTGCGCATCTTTATCGAGACAAGCTCAGCGCACTTCACCTTGAAATGTAGTTTCAATTCCCTTGATAAGTTTCGCAATAATCGCATTAACTTTTTTATCTGTCAAGGTTTTATTCATATCCTGGAATGTCAATCTGAAAGCCAGGCTCTTTTTCCCCTCCGGCAGACTCTCTCCCTCGAACAGGTCAAAGACCGCAACTGCGGTTAAAAGTTTGTGCTGGTTCCGCATATAATCAAGCATTGAACCGGCCGCAACGTTTTTATCAACCAGAAACGCCAGATCCCGGTAAACGGCTGGGAAACGGCCTAAACCCTGATAGGTAATCGCTACCGCCGCCGCTTTGTCGAGCAGGGGCTTTAAGGAAAGTTCTAAAAGAAAGAGTTCCTGCTCAATGCCGTAAACCTGGGCAATTTTTGCGTCAAGCTGACCGACGCAACCGACTTCCTGCTCGCCAAGTTTGATCGTTGCCGCCTGGCCCGGGGTCAGACAGGGGAAATAGTTTTCCGCGAGCAAATCAAGTTCAAGCCTTAAGACCGCCGCAATTTCTTCCAAAACCCCTTTGAGATCGAAAAAATCAATATTTTCGGCGGAAGCGGAAAAATGTTCATTAAAACGGCGGCCGCAAGCGACCGCGCCAAGGTACAACTCTTCCAAAGGTTGCTTCTGGCCGGTTAAGTCAAAAAAGACCCGGCCAACTTCAAATAAGCGAATATTTTTAACATTAACCCGCAGGTTATCATTAAGATTAGTCAGCAAACCCGGCAAAAGCGTGGTCCGCATAACCGCCATTTCGCTGCTGATCGGATTTTTGAGTTTGACAAAATCAAAGAAACGGCTATCCGTCGCGAAATCAAGTTTGGCAACCGCCTGGGGATCGATAAAACTATAATTAACCGCCTCGCAATAGCCGGAGGCCGACATTATTGCCCGCAGCCGGTTCAGGGCCGCGACATCCGGAGCGTCTTTAACTTCCGGATCGGACAGGGTCGGGGCCGTCACCGGCACCCGGTCGTAACCATAGAGCCGGGCCACCTCTTCAATCAGATCAACTTCGCGCTCCAGATCGAAACGCCAGGCCGGCGGGACTACGGTTAAGGTTCCAGCTTGTGCTGTCACTATCTCAATGTCAAGGCGCTTGAGAATATCTTTAACCGCCTCCGGATCAAGTTCTAAACCCAGCAGGGCATTGGCTTTTGCCGGGCGAAAAGTTATCTGCGGCATCCGACGCGGCTGCGGGCAGACATCAATCGCGCCGTGCATAACCTTACCCTGGGCCAGATTCTGCAAAAGTTCAGCGGCCCGGGCAGCGGCCCGGGCGGTCGCGGCTGAATCGACTCCACGCTCAAAACGGTATGAAGCTTCGGTACTCAAGTTTAAGAGCCGGGCTGAGCGCCGAATTGAGGCCGGTTGAAAAAAAGCGCTCTCAATCAGAACATTTTTGGTGGCGGAATTAATCTCGGAATTTAACCCGCCCATAATCCCGGCAATCGCAACCGGCTCGCGCCCGTCGCAGATCATCAGAGTATCCGGATCAATTTTACGTTCTTCATCATCCAGGGTTATAAATTTATCATTACTGCCGGCCCGGCGGACATCAATGCGGGCATCCTGGAGCCGATCCAGGTCAAAAGTGTGCAGCGGCTGGCCGGTCTCCAGCATAACATAGTTACTGACATCTACCACATTGCTGATCGGCCTTACTCCGGCCGCCTGTAAACGCGCCTTGAGCCACAGCGGCGACTCCCCTAAAACCACATCGGTCACGACGCGCCCGACATAACGCGGACAAAGGTCAACATCAGAAATCGTAATCGCGGCTAAATCAGCTGATTTTTGCGTGCTTTCCGTTAATGAAATTTCGGGAAGTGTGAATTTTCTCTGGTAAATTGCGGCGATCTCCCGGGCGATGCCGATAACACTCAGGCAGTCACCGCGATTGGGGGTAATCTCAAACTCAAGGATCGTATCCTGAAGGCCAAGCAACTCTATCACCGGCCGGCCGAGAGGAGAATCTTCAGGCAGGATCATAATCCCGCTGGATTCATCTTCCAGCCCCATTTCCGCCGCCGAGCAGAGCATCCCGACTGAAACCACTCCGCGAATTTTGGTTTTTTTGATGGTCAAACCATTCGGGAATTTGGTTTTTAAGGGAGCCAGAGCCACAAAGTCGCCGGCTTTCATATTGCGGGCACCGCAGACGATGCTAAACTCGTGCTCACCGTCAGTTACCTGACACAAAGAGAGTTTGTCGGCTTGCGGGTGGGGTTCCTTCGCGATAATTTGCGCACTGATGATCTTGCTTAAAGATTCCGGGCAGAGTTTTTTCACCCCGGCAACCTCAAGCCCGGCCATGGTCAGACGGGCGGCCGCCGCTTCAGGGTCAATCCCGTCAAGGTCGACAAAATCAGATATCCAGTTCCAGCTTATGAGCATTTATCTACCAAAATTTTAAAGCGGGAACTAACCCCGCAATCAAAAGTACTAATGCGGGAACAGATCCCGCAACCCAATCGGAGCCTTGCGGCCCGTACCCAAGGGCAATCCGCTGGTCGCAAACAAGTACTCCTATCAGAACATTTTCTGACTATTAAATCTTTTATTTGGTGCAGAAAATAACCTGTAAGGTACTAAAACTGCTTAAGAAAACGTAAGTCATTTGCAAAGAACAGGCGCAGATCGTCAATTCCGTAACGCAGCATCGCTAAACGTTCAACCCCCATACCGAAGGCGAAACCGCTGTATTTCTCGGGGTCGTAATTGACGAATTTATAGACCGCCGGATCAACCATACCACAACCCAGGATCTCAAGCCAGC
>WFRP01000213.1 GCA_015486505.1 Pseudomonadota bacterium
GATGAACGCAGATTAACACAGATTTAGTTCCGCTCACGTTACTTGTATATATGTGGCCGCGATAGCGGTCTGGGATGCTTCTAAACTCCGGTGGAAAAGCGGTGGCGATTTCCGGAGAATGGGCCCAACCGAGGCTGGCGCCGACAAACAGCAGCAGGAGCACAATTAAAGTAATAATTGATAGAGATTTATTTGTATTTTTGCGCAGTACTAGATAATCCCCCCGTTTACAGAGAGAATCTGGCCGGTAATGTATGAAGCTTTGTCGGAACAGAGAAAGGCGACCGCGTCGGCAACCTCCTGTGCCTGGCCGAAGCGGCCTAAAGGGATTGTCGGCAGAATTTCAGCGACCGGTAGATCCGCGATCATCTCGGTTTCGATAAAACCTGGGGCAACCGCGTTAACCAGAATTTTACGGCGCGCGACTTCCGCCGCGAGCGAGCGCGTCGCCCCGATCAAACCGGATTTGGCGGCGCTGTAGTTAACCTGGCCGCCAACCCCGGTCTGCCCGGAGGTCGAAACGATATTAACAATACGCCCCGCTCTTTGCCTGAGCATCCGGGTAACCACCAGTTTGGTGACCAGAAAAAAACCATCAAGATGAACCTTCAAGACTGACTGCCAGTCGTAACGGCTCATCAGAGCCATTACTCCGTCGCGGGCAAAACCGGCGTTATTGACTAAAATATAGGGGGATTCCTGGTCCAGCAACGGGTCAAGCGCCACCACCACCGCTTCTTCATCAGCAACATCAAACGGCAGCAGAAGGCATTTACGGCCACCGGCCCTGACTTTTTCAGCCACGGACTCCGCCGCCCGGTGATTAGAGCGATAATTCAGCCAGATATCGTAACCGTCGCGGGCCAGGGTTTCCGCAATCGCGGCTCCGATACCCCGGCTCGCCCCGGTAACCAGAGCAATTTTATTATTCTCTTCCGTCATTTTTTTCTAATACCTGAAATCTGATGCGGGAACAGATCCCGCAACCCAAAAGAACAAACGGAGCCTTGTGACCCGCATCCAGGGGCAATCCGCCGGCCCGCACCCAAGGGCAATCCGATGGTCGCAAATAAGTGCTCTTATCAGAACATTTTCTTGTTTTAAAACAAGAAAATAACCTGTAAGGCACTAATGCGGGAACAGACTCCCGCAACCCAAACGGAGCCCTGCGGCCCGCAAATAAGTACTCTTATCAGAACATTTTCTGATTATTAAATCTTGTTTTTTGGTGCAGAAAATAACCTGTAAGGTACTAATATGCGATATTTACAACCTTGCCCTTGCGGTTAAACTCAACCGCAAAAGTCCGAAATCGATTGCGCCAATATTTCCATTGATTGTCTTCAAGCGATGGCGTTTCATGCGCGGCCGGATAACCTAAAGCGGTCATCACCCCCTTTTTGGTCATCCCTTTGTAGGCCTTGCCTTTTTTTATCCCCTTTAAATCAATCGCCGAAAAACCCTTCAAAGAAACCGGTTTGGGCGATAGAATCAGTTCTTCATAGTCGTCCACCGTAATTCCCAGACGTTTTTCATGCACCTCAAACACCCCGCGCCGGCCATCCGGAAGTTCATAACGAAAGCCGTAATTCTTAAAAAAACGTTTCCAGGGCGAAATCTTGAGTTTGGTATTCGGCGGAATAATAACATGCCCGGCACCGGGATCGGTGTAATTGGCATAGCTCGATTTCAATAACCCCTTTTTATCGGCCTGCGCATGAATATTGTACTTGTTGTACATAATTTTGCTCTCGGCCCGGGCCTTGCCGATAAAGCCGCCCAACAGAAAGCCTGCCACCATAACCAATATTGAAATCCGCCCGATTCTCTTTCTCATTTCGACCTCTCCTGCATCAAAAAATTGTCAATCTCTAATATTTTCTCCAATGCTGAAACTCTCCCAACTTATGACGGCAACCTTTTCCCGATCCACAAATTGCCATACATAAATAGTCCGCAGAGCCTCTCTTTTTATCACAAAGAAGAAAAAATTAACAAATAAAAATCGTGGAACTGGGGTCGGGCCATGCTAACCATATGAAAATACAGTAAATATGTTTCAAAACAGGCGTAAAAATAGCCTTAAAAGCCCCATTTCGCACCCAAAATGGGGCTTTTAAGTAACTGTTTGTAAATAATTGAAATTATTAAAATTTTATCTGTGTCTATCCGTGTCCATCTGTGGTTCA
>WFRP01000214.1 GCA_015486505.1 Pseudomonadota bacterium
GAGAAATTCCAGACTTTCATCGAGAACATTTTTCAGATTGAGCCGGCTGAACGCATGACTTGAGGTGTTGGTGAGATTTAACAAGCGTTGAATGAGGTTGTTGATCAGGTCAACTCCGGTCTCCATTAAATTGAGGTATTTTATTTTTTTGGCATCATTTTCATATTTTTTAAGGTTGTAGAGACAGTTTTTCATGCCTCCCAGAGGGTTGTTGATCTCATGGGCAAGGCCCGCAACCAGTTGTCCGACAGTCACAAATTTTTCTGCTTCAATCAGAAGAGCATGTATTACGGTATGCGATTTTATGGAAATGATTTACATGGTTTCAACTGGGATTTTACTTATGCGAGGGAGTGCGGAGATATTGGCGACAAAAAAGTCCGCGCTTATGGCTATGTTGCCAAAATCGGGTATTGGTTCAAGAATATTCCTATGAGTCCCAACCTCATTTTCGGACGTGTCTTTGCCAGTGGCGACAACAATCCGGCAGACAGTATTGTGAAAACCTATACTCCGCCATTCGGTTCTACTGACGGTGAGCATTATGGGAGGATGGACATTATGTCCTGGGCAAACCTGATAGACAATCAAATCAGCCTTGCTCTTGAACCACAAGCAAAGTTGCGGCTAAAACTGACCTGTCATGATTTCTCTCTGGCTGAGGCAAATGATGCCTGGAACTATTATAAATATATTAATCCGCCGGGAAAATCTTTTACCCATCTCGGTAATGAATTTGATTTGCAATGCAGGTATAATGTCTCGAAAACTTTATCACTTCAACTTATCTACGGCTATTTCCATGCCGGGAGTTTCATTGTTCACAATATTGACGACAATGATGCTCACCGTTTCTTTTTGCAGGGGACATATAAATTCCATTTTCCCCTCCCCAATAGTTCAAGCAGTTAGTACCCTACAGGTTATTTTCTGCACCAAAAAACAAGATTTAATAATCAGAAAATGTTCTGATAAGAGTACTTATTTGCGACCATCGTAAGTGCCCTTGGGGTACGGGACGCAAGGCCCTGTTTGGGTTGCGGGGATTGTTCCCGCGTTAGTTTATTTTTTTAAGTTCTTGTCTTCGGCAGTTTCATGAAACATTAAGTTTGGCATAGAAGTGTCCCCTGACCGCAGGCTTTGGTCTCAATCTGTAATACCGGGTGATTTATGCCAAATTTATTATTGAGCCGCGTGTGAATTGTTTGCCGGAGGTCTTCCGTAGCGCTGATTTTTTGGTCTGGAACAACAACATGGCAGGTTAAAGCTATGGATTGTTCTCCCATACTCCAGACGTGGAGATAATGAATGCCCTTCACGCCTTTGATGGATTCAATCTCAGATGTTACCTCCTTCAGATTCAGATCTTTAGGAGTGCCATTCATTAGTACCTTACAGGTTATTTTCTTGTTTTTTTCGACAGCTTTTTTCAACTGTAAAAACAAGAAAATGTTCTGATAAGAGTACTTATTTGCGGGCCTAAAAGGCCCAATTGGGTTGCGGGGATTGTTCCCGCATTAGTACATGCACAGCTTCTTTTAATAGAGAAAAACAGCTGTAAGTGATGTAGAGTACAATGCCGAGACTGAGTAGTGGGTCAAGCCAGAAAATTGGCACGTAGTACATAATGACAGCGCTGATAAATACGGCTACAGAAGTCAAAAGATCACCAACCATATGGAGAAAGGCTCCGCGTGCGTTCAAGCTTTTTTCAGAATCCTTATGCAATAGCCAGGCTGAGATGCCGTTGCCGATAATTCCGACAAGGGCGAGAGCGGCCACCAAAGTTGAAGCGATCGGCATTGGCTGAGCCATTCTTCGGATAGCTTCAATGGCAATATAAGATGCAGAGCCACCGAGCAATACTGCATTGATGACAGCGGCAAAAACCTCCAGTCGCCGCAGGCCAAAAGTATGACGTAACGATGGGCCGCGTTTACTGGCTTTATGTGCGGCAAATGCAATCAGAAGAGCTGTGAAATCTCCCAGATTGTGCAGGGCGTCTGAAATCAGGGCGATACTGCCAGCGGCGATACCTCCTGCAAATTGTAGTACCGGGATCAGCAGGTTGATATAATAATCTTCGGCCCATATTATCAGTCTGATTATGGTGATGATGTCCTATCTTAAGCTCCGAAACCAGGTTGTGATGGTATTGACAGATACTTAAAACATGCTCAGCTGATCCAGGCTTCAACTTCAGCGGGTTTTGGCACCCGGCCGGTGCATTTGATTTCGTTGTCAATGACAACTGTCGGAGTTGAAATGATTCCCAGGCGGGCTATTTCCTGAAATTCGGTTACTTTAGTGACGGTTGCATCGATCCCGGCAGCATTAACGGCCGCTTCAACCACGTTGAGCGCTTTTTTGCAGGTTGAGCAGCCGGGTCCGTAGACTTTAATTTCCATTGTGATCTCCTTTTTGATAATTGATTCGTACTGGTCAATCAGATAATGAGATTAAAGAGAAAGCCGATAAAAAGAATGCCGCTGCCGACCACAGCGATAAAAACTGCGATAAGTTTTAGTTTTAGAACATTACGTAAAATTACCATTTCCGGCAATGACAGAGCGATAACACTCATCATAAAGGCGAGAACCGTGCCTAAAGCCGCTCCTTTTCCCAGCAAAGCTTCAACTATAGGAATAATCCCGGCGGCATTTGCATACATAGGGATACCGATTACCACTGCGACCGGAACCGACCACCAGGCATCCTTACCCATAATCTGTGCCATAAAGCCTTCGGGGACATAACCGTGAATAGCAGCTCCGACACCAATTCCAACGATTACATAGATCCAGACCTTGCCGACAATCTCATGTACGGCTGCACGACCCTGAGCAATGCGCTCAGCCCAGGTCAGTTGTTCTTCAATTACAAGGGCTTCCCCGGTTCGCAGCTCCTGTACCCAGTCGGCAACCCAGTGTTCCAAGTGTAAACGACCAATAATCCAGCCGGCAACCATGGCAATCAAGAGACCGGTACTTAAATAGAGGGCGGCAATCTTCCAGCCGAGGAGTCCGTAAAGTAATACCAGGGCAATTTCATTAACCATTGGGGCGGCTATCAGAAATGAAAAGGTTACGCCCAGCGGAACCCCGGCCTGGACGAAGCCGATAAAGAGAGGCACCGCCGAGCAGGAACAGAAGGGAGTAACAATTCCAAGTAAAGCCGCCATAACATTACCTGCGGTCTCGCGTTTTCCCACCAGATATTTTCGAGTTCTTTCCTGGGTGAAAAAAGAGCGGAGTATGCCGATGGCAAAGACGATTAAAGTCAACAGCATCATAACCTTGGGAGTGTCATAGAAAAAGAATTGGATGGCTTCACCCAGGTGGCTGCCCTGTTCAAGGTGAAATAGGGAGTAGGAAATATAATAGGATAAAGGTTTCAGCTGTTTATAGATGATATACCAGAGTATCAGGCCGGGCAAACCAACAATTATGGCCTTGCTCAGATTTATATCTTGTTTGGGTTTGTTGAGCTCCGGGTTGACCTTATCTTTGCTGCAACAACAGCTTGTCGTCAGATTAGTTGCCATAATCTTCTCTTTTGTAATTGCGGTTTTTTTGTGCCGACAGCCCATAGGATTGTCAGCGCAATGCCTCTGAAGTAAGCGGAAGGCTGCGGTTTGACTTCATTTTACATTTAGACAAATTACCAAATATGAAAAGCGATGTCAAGCCGTATTTAATACAGGAAGAAAACCCGCAACCCCAGCGGGCCTTGCCGGCCCGAAACAAATACTTTTAACCGGTTATCAATTGGTACGTAAAAAGTGGTCGCGATTTGAGCCGTGTACCGCAATATGGCAATTG
>WFRP01000215.1 GCA_015486505.1 Pseudomonadota bacterium
GGGTTGCGGGGATTGTTCCCGCATTAGTACCTTACAGGTTATTTTCTGCACCAAAAAACAAGATTTAATAATCAGAAAATGTTCTGATAAGAGTACTTATTTGCGGGGCAAAAAAAGCTCGATTGGGTTGCGGGATTTGTTCCCGCATTAGAAAATCTTTATATTTTTAAGTTGTAATAATTATAAAATTGTTTTATGGATACCCTGAGCGCAGATGTTGTTTTGCGTAAGCGATTTTTAATAAGCGGATTTTGTTTTTTTTAAGGAGGAGGGGTTATGAGTCGAGAACAGTTGTGTAAAGTATCTTTAAAATTTATGATCGGTTGTCTGATCATAATGTTTGTCGCGAGTGTCGGGCCCCGGGCTGAGGCGTTTACCGCGTTTGAAAATGATAATCTCAGGATCCAGCTCGATTCGACTATTTCCTATGGCCTGCAGTGGCGGGTTCAGAACCGGGATGAAGATATCATCGGTCTGGCCAACGGCGGCAACAAGCATTCCGTCAACTACGATGACGGGAACCTGAACTATGACACCGGGCTTATCAGCAACGCGATTAAAATGACCTCTGACCTTGATGTCAATGCCCAGTGGATCGGGGCTTTTGTCCGGGTATCCGGGTTTTATGACTACGAAAATGAGAAGGGCAGCCGTGATCGGACCGATCTTACCTCCAAGGCTAAAGACGCGGTCGGCAGTGATATCGATTTTCTTGATTATTACATCTGGATAACCGATGAAATTGCCGGAATGCCGTTCCAGATTCGCGTCGGTGATCAGGTCGTGAGCTGGGGTGAATCAACCTTTATCCAGAACAGTATCAATTCAATCAACGCGGTTGATGTCGCCAAACTCCGGGTGCCGGGGGCGGAGCTTAAAGAAGCCTTAACCCCTGAAGGTATGGTCTGGGCTTCAATCAGCCCGACCGATAACCTTTCCATTGAAGGTTTTTATGAGTATGACTGGGAAGAGACCAAACTTGATCCGATGGGAACCTATTTCAGCGGCGCCGATTTTGTCGGCAAAGGGGCTTTCAAACTGATGCTCGGTTTTGGTAAATTCCCGGATGACGGCAATGCCCCGGTTGCAGAAACCTTTATGGCGGTTCCCCGGGGTGATACCGATTATGCCAAAGGCCAGGGCCAGTACGGGGCCGCCATTCGCTACTATTCCGAAGCTCTGCATAGTACCGAGTTCAGTTTTTACGCGATGAATTATCACAATCATATCTTTAATATGAATGTGCAGACCGGGGATATGGCCGCCCTGCAGAAAGCCGGAGCCGTGGGCCATGCCGCCGGTGTGGCCGCCGCGGCCGCCGTTTACAAGAAATTCGGCGTGGCTCCGGGCACCAATCCCAAAGTCGACGCGATTGCCGCGGCGACCGGGAAAAAGGTCGGCGGCGCCTACGCGGTTGATTCTTATGGTAAAAGTTCTAATTATTACACCCACTATGAAGAGAATATGAAACTTTACGGGGTGGGCTTTAATACTGAAATTGCCACGGTCGGCTGGCAGGGTGAAGTATCGTATCGTCCGAACGCGCCGCTGCAGATCGATGATCTTGAACTCCTGCAGGCCTTTCTTTCACCGCTTAATCCGACATACGGTCAAACCGGACAACTGGGGCAGTTTCAGGCGGGAGATCTGATTAAAGGCTATATTAAAAAAGATATTATTCAGGCGCAGACCACCTTTACCTATCTGCTGCCGCCGCTCTCGTGGTTAGGGTCCAAAGGCGGCCTGCTTATTGGGGAAGTCGGCTGGGAACATATCTGTGGGATGCCGGGTAAAGACCGATTACGCCTTGAAGGCCCGATGACGGCAACCCCCGGCGGAACGGCCGGGGCTTTAGCTCTGGACCAGCCGAAGACCAGTTCTTCACATTTCGCGGATCAGGATTCCTGGGGCTACCGGATTCTGGGAAAACTGGATTTCTTTAATGTCATCGGTCCGATTGGTTTTACCCCCCGGATCGGCTGGGCCCACGATGTCAGCGGTATCAGTCCTCTGGGCGGGCCCTTTCTTGAAGACCGCAAAGCGATTACTCTGGGGCTGACCGCGAACTATCTTTCATCCTGGAGTGCGGATCTGAGTTACACCGACTATTTTGGCGCCGGCTCCTACAATGCTATTACGGACCGGGATTTTATCGCTTTTAATATCAAATACAGTTTCTAGTCCAGCCCAACTGGATAAATGCGTAAATATTCGGTTTGACCGGATTGGCGCTTAAGTTACAGAGAAAACCAGCGAACTTTGCTTTGCCTGCGCCCGGCGAAAGTGCCCCCGGGGGGCTGCGCCCGGGGACGGAATTGAATTCTGCCCCGACATCGAGGCAGTTGGGAACGGCAGCCGGATATTCTCAGTTGTTAATTTATAAATAATTGATATTACAGGAGAAATAAGATGCGAAAAACCTTAGGTTTGGTAACCATTCTACTCTGTACCGTGATGTTCTGGGCCGCCGGGGTTCAGGCTAAAATTTCAGCCGAAGATGCCGCCCGTCTCGGGAAAGACCTGACCCCTTTAGGGGGGGAGATGGCCGGGAATGCTGATGGCACAATCCCGGCATATACCGGGGGGATTACCCAGCCGCCGGCCGATTATAAGCCTGGCGATCATCACCCGGACCCTTTTCCTGAAGATAAGGTTCTGTTTAAAATCAGCAAAGCGAATATGGCTGAATATGCTGACAAGTTGACTGAAGGCCATAAGGCTCTGCTGGCGGCGGATGAAAACTATTTTCTTAATGTTTACCGTACCCGGCGTACGGCCTCCGCGCCGCAGCGCATCTATGACGCGACCAAAAAAATTGCTCAGGTCGCGACCCTGACCGAGGATGGCAACGGGGTTTTAAACGCGGCGGTCGGGATTCCGTTTCCGATTCCGAAAAACGGCCTGGAGGCGATCTGGAATCATCTGGTTCATTTCCGCGGCGATTTTATTGACCGGACATTTGTCTACTCGCCGGTAACCCGGGGGGGGAGCTACAACCTCGGTGTCGAAAACACCAAGGTCCGCTGGAATTACAGTCTGCCGGGCATGACCGTTGCTAAAATGAACAATATCCTGCTTTATTTCAAACAGACTCTGCTCGGGCCGCCCCGGGTTGCCGGCCGGGTGCTGGTCGTCTGGGATACATTAAACCAGAATAAGGAAGCCCGGAAAGCCTGGACCTACAACCCCGGCCAGCGCCGCGTCCGCCGCGCCCCCCAGGTTGCCTTTGATACCCCGGGTACCGGTTCTGACGGTTTGCGGACGATGGACGATTACGAGATGTATAACGGCAGCCCCGAACGCTATACCTGGAAGCTTCTCGGCAAAAAAGAGATGTATATCGCCTACAACAGCTACAAACTGCACAGTGGCAAATTGAAATACAAGGATATTATCCGCCCGGGCCATTTCAATCCCGATTATCTGCGCTATGAACTGCATCGGGTCTGGGTGGTTGAGGCCAACCTGAAAAAAGGCACCCGTCACGTCTACAAGAGAAGGGTTTTCTATCTTGATGAAGACTCCTGGGCCGTAGTTGCCACGGACAAGTATGACAACCGGGATCAGCTATGGCGTTTTTCCGAATCCTTTGTGATGAATTATTATAATGTCCCCTGCAGCTGGTCGACCTCCGAAATTCATTATGACCTGCCATCGCGACGTTATGTGTTCTACTATCTCGATAATGAGGAAAAACATACCTATATTTTTGACGAGAAATTTCCGGTTAAAGATTTCTCTATCAGTGCTCTGCGGCGATCCGGTAAACGCTAAATCATCAATTTGATTTAAAACCCCGTTCTTCGCAAAGCAGAGGGACGGGGTTTTTTTAGGGGAAAAATGAGTTTTGTAGATAAAAAACGGGTTCATAATGATGAATTTCCGGCTGTAAGTTCGGCTTTGCGGGCCGGGAAGGCTGTTCGGGTTGCGGGCGTTATCTCCGTATTGGCAAGCGTATTTCTGCTTTTATTGCTCGGCAGTGTTTTCGCCCACGACGTTGACAAACCCGCTCTAATAATGCCGCTGGCGGCAAAATCGCTGGTGCTGGATCTGGCCGCTCCGGGGCCGCGTCTGGTCGCGGCGGGCTGGCGCGGCCACGTGCTGGTTTCGGAAGATGAAGCTCAGTCCTGGCAGCAAGAGGAAATCCCGACGCGCCGGATGTTGACAGCGCTCTTTTTCCGGGATGAACTGCATGGCTGGGCGGTGGGCCACGGCAGCGATATCCTCGCGACTGAAGACGGGGGCAAGAGCTGGAAACTCTTAAACAGCACCCCGGAAGAGGAAAGGCCGCTGTTTGATATCTATGTAAGCGACAGCTATGGTTTTGCCATCGGCGCCTATGCCAAGTTTATGACGACAACCGACGGCGGCAAAACCTGGCAGCCGGGGGAATTTGTCATCCGGAAAAGGGCAGAATCCGCGGAACCAGCCGCGCATGCCGAAGAAGCTGAAGATGTTGAAAATGCTGAAGCAGCCGAAGAAGACCTGCCGTTTGATTTTCATCTGAACCGTATCGGCCGCAGTGCCGACGGCATTTTTTATATCGCCGCCGAGGCCGGTTATATCTTCCGTTCTGATGATGGCGGACATACCTGGCAGGGGCTGCCTTCGCCTTATAACGGCTCCTTTTTCGGCATTCTGCCTCTGGGCGGTGACAGCCTGCTGGTTTACGGTTTGCGCGGGCACGCCTTTCGTTCTGAAGACAGCGGCCAGACCTGGGCCCGCATCGAAACCGGGACAACGGCGTTGTTGACTGACGCGGTAAAACTTGCTGGCGGCGGCGTCGTTATTACCGGGATGGCCGGGGTTATCCTGGTGAGTACCGATTCCGGCCGCAGCTTTACTCTGCGGCGGCCGGATCGAATCTCCCTGACGGCGGTCTGTGAGATCGCAGATGACACCCTGCTTTTTGCCGGTGAGCGCGGCTTCAAGAGTTATAAGTTTACAGAATTGATAAAACCGTAAAATAATCCTTGGTATATCTCCGCAACCTTCGGATTAAACCCTAACTTGAAAAGGTCGATATGTTTTCCCGTTTTATTCCCGCATTAGAGTCCTTTATTTTCAGCAAACGCCTGATTGTCATTGCGCTTTTCGCGCTCATAACCGTTTTTATGGGTTTTTCCGCCAGCCATCTGAAAATCGATGCCGGCTTTACCAAACTGGTGCCGATGGAGCACGAGTTTATGAAAACCTATATCAATCAGCAGAAAGACTTTGGCGGGGCCAATAAAATTCTGGTCGCTCTGGCGCCGAAATCGGGCGATATTTTTACGCCGGAGTTTTTTACGGCGATCCGGAAGGTAACTGATGAAGTCTTCTTTCTTCCCGGGGTTGACCGGAGTCGGGTGATTTCAATATTTACTCCGAATGCCCGGTTTACCGAGGTTACGGAAGAGGGTTTTGCCGGAGGGTCCCTGGTGCCGGCGGATTTTAAGCCGACCGCGGAATACCTGGAAATAGTGCGGGCTAATCTGTTGAAGTCAAACTATGTCGGCCGCCTGGTGGCCAATGATTTTACGGCCGCGCTGATTAAGGCTGATTTAATGGAGATCGATCCGCAGACCGGGAAAAAACTTGATCTGCTGGCGGTGGCCCAACGCCTGGAGGATATTCGCCGGAAATATCAAAATAATAACCTTGATATCCATATTATCGGTTTTGCCAAGGTTATGGGTGATATGACCGAAGGCGCGGCCCGGGTCGTGCTCTTTTTCGGTGTCGCTTTTCTGGTAACCGCCCTGCTGGTCTTTTTTTACACCCTTTCTTTCCGGCGTACCGGGGTTCTGCTGCTGGTCTCGCTGATTGCCGTAATCTGGCAGTTGGGACTGCTGCCGCTTTTAGGTTTCGGGATTGATCCGATGGGGATTCTGGTGCCGTTTCTGGTTTTCGCGATTGCGGTCAGTCACGGTATCCAGATGGTCAGCGCCAATTCCGCCGGGCTTTTTTCCGGCCAGACCCCGCTGGCAGCGGCCAAATCAAGTTTCAGCAAACTGCTGGTGCCGGGGCTTACCGCTTTAGGCACCGATACCATCGGTTTCGCCACGATTCTGCTGATTAAAATTCGCATTATCCAGGAGATGGCGATGACCGCGGGGATCGGGGTCGCGGTGATTATTCTGACCAACCTGATTCTTCTGCCGGTGCTTTTATCCTATGTCAGCGCCAACGAAAAATACCGGAACAAACTGAAAAGGAAGGCCGCTTTCATGGAGCCGCTCTGGTATAAACTTTCCGCGGTTGCCAGCCGGCCGATGGCGGCATCAATTATCGGTTTGTGTCTGCTGCTGGCGCTTCTGGGCGCCTGGAAAGCCGGTGATATTAAAGTCGGCGATACCCAGGCCGGAGTCCCGGAGCTTAGGCCCGATTCACGTTACAATCAGGATACCGCTTTCATCACCAAAAAGTTTTCCATCGGGGTTGATATCCTTTCAATCTTTGTTGAAGGAGATAAGGCGGACGCTTTTATTAATTATGACAACCTGACGGTACTGGATGATTTTGAATGGTATCTGGCCAATATTGAAGGGGTAAATTCAACCATCAGTATGGCCAAATATCTGCGTTTTGCCAATGCCGGCTGGAATGAGGGCTCGCCTTTCTGGCGGGTGATCCCGACCAATAATCCTTCAATCGCCAGCTGCCTTCTCGGTATCAGCAGCTCAAGCGGCCTGATGAATGCCGACGCCAGTATTATGCCGATCTACCTCTTTACCAAAGATCATAAAGCCGAGACCATCTCGCGGATAGTGGCCGCGGCGAGAAAATATCGTAAAGCCCATCCCCACCCGGGTAAGGGTTTGAAATTTTCCTTTATGGGCAACAATGTCGGGGTTATGGCCGCCACCAATGAAGAGGTTGGCGCCTCACAAACGCCGATTCTTTTATATGTTTACGGGGCGGTTATTCTCTTTTGCCTGGTTGCTTTCCGGTCGCTGCGGGCGGTCGCCTGTATTCTCCTGCCGCTGGCCCTGGTTTCCCTGCTGGGTTACGCCTTGATGGCGATTATGGGTATCGGTCTCAAGGTCAATACCCTGCCGATTGTCGCTTTGGGGGTCGGCGTCGGTGTCGATTACGGGATCTATATCTACGCCAGTTTCAAGAGTATTCTCGAGCGCGGTAATATTACCTTCCGCAAGGCCTATGAAGAGACCCTGGATGTTACCGGCAACGGGGTTCTGGTTACGGCCCTGAGCCTGGCGATCGGGGTCGCGACCTGGATCTGGTCGCCGCTGCAGTTTCAGGCGGATATGGGGGTTTTGTTAACCTTTCTCTTCCTGGTCAATATGCTGGGGGCGGTATTCGTCCTCCCGGCCCTGGCCGCCTGGCTGATGCGCGGCCGCAATACGCACGAGAATGCGTGAGTTGTCTTTCTTTGCGCCTTAGCGTCTTTGCGGGAGAGCAAAAGCAGTTATCCCGCAAAGACGCCAAGGCGCAGAGAGGAAAATCTGTGGTTTATATTTTGTAACTATTCAGCCAAATACGGGGTCGGGCGCGGTTTTTCTCCGCTAGGCGTTAAGATTTCTGTTTTTCCTTACACTCGCTGCGCCCGCACCCCAAGGGTACTTCCGTTGGGCGCAGGCAAAACTCGCTTACGCTCAGACAGTTGCAATGCTAATGCGGGAATAACTCCCGCAACCCAAAAGAAAGTTACCGGCCCGCACCCAGGGGCACTTCCTATGGTCGCACCCCAAGGGCACTTCCGTTGGGCGCACCCCAAGGGCACTTCCGTTGGTCGCAAATAAGTACTCTTATCAGAACATTTTCTGATTATTAAATCTTGTTTTTTGGTGCAGAAAATAACCTGTAAGGCACTAATGGGCTCCCGCTCGCTTCCGAAAAACGACGAAATCTTTCCGCAACCGCTTACGAAAAACCACCCCCGCCCCCTCCTGAAAGAGAGGAGATAAAATTTAGCTGAATAGTTACGTAAAATGATTGGTTGGAAAAGGATATTAAAATGGAAAATATTTTACGGATCGATGTCGGGGCCACCGGCGGCCCTGCGGCAAATGTAAGCCCGGTCGGGCGTTATTCCGGCCTCGGCGGCCGGGCGCTGACATCAACTTTGATCTGGGAAGAGGTGCCGCCGACCTGTGAGCCTCTCGGGCCGGAGAATAAACTGGTTCTGGCGCCGGGCCTGATGAGCGGCTCGGCGGCGACGACTTCGGGGCGGATTTCGGTCGGCTGTAAAAGTCCCTTGACCGGCGGTATCAAGGAGGCCAATGCCGGCGGCCAGGCCTCGCAATATCTGGCGCGTCTGGGCTATGCCGCCGTGGTTCTGGAAGGCGAGAGAAAAAATGATGATCTTTATCTGCTTCACATAGATAAAAGCGGAATCAAACTTTCGCTCTGCAATGAATACCGGATGCTTGGCAACTACGAGCTCGCGGAGAAAATCAAGGCTGAATTCGGTGATAAAGTCGCGATGATCAGCATTGGTCCCGCCGGTGAGCAGGGCTTTAATAATTCGACCATCGCTTTTAGCGATACCGATTTCCGCCCGACCCGGCATGCCGGCCGGGGCGGGGTCGGCGCGGTCATGGGCGCCAAAGGGATTAAGGTTATTATTATTGATCCGGCCGGGACCGCGCTGCGGCAGCCGGTTGACCCGGAAGCCTGCAAAAAAGCCTGCAAAAAATTAGCCGAAACCGTGCGCGCCTCGGAGATGACCGGCTCCGGCCTGCCCGCGTTCGGGACCGCGATTCTAATGAATATCACCAATCAGGCCGGCGCTTTTCCGGCTTATAACTGCAGCAAAGGTCGGTTTGAGCAGTTTGAAGCGCTTAACGGGCCGACCCTGGCGGCCCTGGAAGAGGAGCGCGGCGGCAAAGGGGCGGCGACCCATGGCTGTCATAGCGGCTGTATGATTAAATGTTCCGGCAGCTTCAATGATAAAAACGGCAGGTTTGTTACCAAACAGCCGGAATATGAGACCCTGTGGGCCCACGGCGGCAATTGCGGGATCTTGGATCTTGACGCGATTGCGGCCATGGATCGTATGAATGATGATTTCGGCCTCGATACAATGGAGACCGGCTGTACCATGGGAGTCCTTATGGAAGCCGGGGAGCTTGAATTTGGTGATGCTGACGGAGTGCTCGCGCTTTTGGCCGAAATCGGCAAAGGGACTGAAAAAGGTAAACTTCTGGCTTCCGGTACGGCGACGGTGGCGCGGCATTACAAGGTCGAACGGGCTCCGGTAATCAAGGGCCAGGCGATGGCCGCCTACGACCCCCGGGCTCTGAAAGGGATGGGGGTAACTTACGCCACCTCAACTATGGGGGCCGATCATACCGCCGGTTTTACTCTGGCAAATCACCTCTTCGGCCTGGAGCCGGTTTCAGACCCGCTGGATGGCGATAATCAACTCCTGCCCTCGGCGGTGGCCCAGATCAGCGCCGCCGCGTTTGACGCGACCGGTTTCTGTCTCTTTTTAGGGATGGCGTCAATCGATAAACCCGAAGTGATTAAACATATTCTCGATACCCTGACGGCCTTTACCGGGCTCGGCTTTAATGAAAATACGTTTGCCGCTTACGGCATCCGCATTCTGCGGATGGAGCGTGATTTTAATCGGCGGGCCGGTTTTACCGCTAAAGATGATCGCCTGCCGGAGTGGATGACTAAAGAGGCGCTGCCGCCGCACAACAGTGTTTTTGATGTGCCGGACGAGACCCTGGATCAGGTGCATAATCATACCGGGATTATTCTTAAAATTCTCGGGAAGGCCAAAATGGCTTTCGCGCCGCCGATTGCTTTGTTCGGGGAAGGCTGCCATCGGCTGGTGCCCGATAATCTTATGGCGCTGGGTTTGAAAAAAGCCCTGATTGTTACCGATAAAGGGGTGGCGGCGGCCGGTATCCTGGCTCTGCTGACCGATGCCCTGGACGACAAATTTTTTGAGTATGTGATTTATGACGGAACTTATGCCAATCCGACGGTTGCCAATATCGATGAAGGTCTTGCGCTTTTTCGGCAGGAAAATTGTGACTGCCTGGTGTCGCTCGGCGGCGGCAGCCCGCATGACTGCGCCAAAGCGATCGGGGTAATGGTCAATAATCCCGGCAGTATTATCGACTATATGGGCCTCTTCGGGGTCTGGCAGCCCGCGCCGGTGCTGGTTGCGGTCAATACGACCTCGGGCACCGGCGCCGAGGCTACGGTCGCGGCCGTAATTTCCGATCCGGCCCGTCATCTCAAGGCTCCGATTGCCGATCCCAAGCTGCTGCCGATTGTTGCGGTTAACGACCCGCTTTTGACCCGTTCCCTGCCGCCGCATATCACGGCCGGTACCGGTATGGATGCCTTAACCCATGCGATTGAAGCCTATACCTCAAAGCTTAGCACGCCCTACGCTCAAAGCCTGGCTCTGGGAGCTATCAAGCAGATTGCCGAAGCTCTGCCCCGGGCCGTGGCCAATGGTGATGATCTAAAAGCCCGCGATATTATGTGTCAGGCGCAATACAGCGCCGGGCTCGCTTTTAACAGCGCCCAGCTCGGCAATACCCATTCTTTGGCCCACGCTTTAGGCGCAATCTACGGCCTGCCCCACGGCAATGCCAACGCGATTATGCTGCCTTATGTGATGATGAAAAACCAGCCGGCAGTAGCCGGGCTGATGGCGGATATCGCCGCCGCGATGGGGGTTGACACGGCTGATTTAACTGTTGATGAAGCCGCTGAGCGGGCGGTAGCGGCGGTGAGAATTCTGATGGACGAAATCGGGGTGCCGCAAACGGTTTCAGCCCTGGCCTCAGCCGGCAAGGTCAGGATAAGCCGGGACGACATCCCCGAACTCGTCGCCCACGCGGCCGCGGATCTCTCCGGCGAGGCTAATCCGGTGCTCTATTCACGGGCGGATTTTACCGAGATCTACGAAAAAGCCTGGCAATAATACGGGAAACTTCCTGACTGTATGTTTTTCTCTGCGACCCTTACGGCTCTTGCGCGAAAACTGCTTTTATCTCGCGCAGGGACGTGAGAGAAATAATTTAATCCTTTAACTTTACAGGAGAACAATATGCTTAACCTGGCCTCGGTTTTAGATTACAGTGTCAGCGAATATCCGGAAAAAACGGCAATTATTTTTGGCGAACAGCGGATTACTTTCTCCCAGCTCAATACCTACTGCAACCAGATTGCCAACGGCCTGGTGGCGGCCGGCATCGGTAAAGGCGACAAGGTTGTTTTAAGTTGTCTCAATCTGCCTTATTTCCCGATGGTCTACTATGCCATCCTCAAGGCCGGGGCGGTGGTCGTGCCGATCAGTGTCCTGTCAAAACCCCGTGAGATTGCTTACTATCTTAAAAATTGTGATGCCAGGGCTTTTTTCTGTTTCCAGGGAACCCCGGAGCTGCCGATGGGCGAATTCGGCTTTGCCGGTTTTCAGGAGGTTGATTCCTGTGAACACTTCCGGCTGATTACCGCTGATCCGGCGGCCCCGTCGCCGATTGCGGGCGCTCAGACCCTGGGGATGATGATGGCGCCGCAGTCCGGTGAATTTGAAGCGGTTGCCACCAATGCGGATGATACCGCGGTTATTCTCTATACTTCCGGAACCACCGGATTTCCCAAAGGGGCCGAACTGTCACACTCCAGTATGGTTATGAATGCCATCGGCAGCCGCGACCTGGCTGAGCTGCAACATGATGATATCAATGTCATCAGCCTGCCGCTGTTTCACTCTTTTGGGCAGACCGTACAAATGAACGCGGGCTTTTTACGGGGCTGTACCATGATTCCGATCGCCAAATTTTCCCCGGAGGCGATTTTTAGCGCCGTCCAGAATGATGGGGCCACGGTTTTTGCCGGGGTTCCGACAATGTATTGGGCGATGCTTCATTACCAAGATGAGGCGGGTGAGTTTGATTTTGACAAAATCAGTAAAACCTTACGGGTCGGGGTTTCCGGCGGCGCCGCTTTGCCGGTTGAGATTCTCAAAGGCTTTGAGGAAAAATATCAGGTTCGGATTCTCGAAGGCTACGGGCTTTCCGAAACCTGTCCGGTGGCCACCTTCAATCAGCCGCATAAACCAAGTAAGCCGGGTTCGATCGGTTTTCCGATCTGGGGGATTGAGGTTAAGGTCTTTGATGAAAACGACCGGGAGGTTCCGGTTGGTGAAGTCGGTGAGATCGTCATCAGCGGCCATAATGTTATGAAAGGCTATTACAATAAACCGGAAGAGACGGCCGCCGCTTTTAAGGGCGGTAAATGGTTTCATACCGGAGATCTGGCCCGTATGGATGAAGACGGTTTCTTTTATATCGTTGACCGGGTCAAGGATCTGATTATTCGCGGCGGTTTCAATGTCTATCCCCGGGAACTGGAAGAGGTACTTCTGACCCATCCGGCGATCTCGCTGGTGGCGGTGATCGGCGTACCCCATGAAAGTCACGGCGAGGAAGTAAAAGCCGTGGTGGTTCTTAAGGAGGGGGCCGCCGCTACCCCGGATGAGATTATTGCCTGGTCAAAAGAGCAGATGGCAGCCTATAAATACCCGCGGATTGTTGATATCCGCGATTCCCTGCCGATGAGCGCCACCGGGAAAATTCTTAAAAAAGAACTTAAAGCCGAGGTCTGATCAACAAGAAAAATGATCGTGATGTTGTCATAGTTTCCATGGGGCGCAGTGCCATTGGTGATTTCGGCGGCAGCTTGAAAAATGTCCGGGCGCATCAATTGGGGGCATACCTGTGTTGATATCCGCGATTCCCTGCCGATGAGCGCCACCGGGAAAATTCCATATCTTATGATTGACTGCAGCCACGGTAACAGCTGCAAAGATCACCTGAAACAGATCAGTGTTGCCGCCACCGTCAGCCGCCAGATTGCCGCCGGGAATCGATCTATCTGCGGGGTTATGCTTGAAAGCCACCTTGTCGCCGGCAAACAGAAATATACCGACAAAGCCTCAGCCCGCTACGGACAAAGCATTACCGATGCCTGCATCTCGATTGAACAGACCGCAAACATTTTTGCCGATTTGGCAACGGCAGTAAAAAAACGCCGAAAACTGTAAAAAGATCGCCCCGGATTTTAGCTGCCGGATGCAAACAGATGCAGGTTCTTTTAACGGACTGCACCCAAATCTTTTAAACGTGGAGGAGAAAATGTTTACCCAGGTCAAGATGACGTACTTCATTCCTACACTTTGGGTAAGGCCACTGAAAAGGTTGACTGGGAAAAGGTTTCCGATTTCATCACTATTGATGGCAGAAAAATAAAAGTCTACCCGATTGGCGTTGTTTATACCAGCGGTTAAAAAAAAAGGGCCGTTATAATCAGGATACTTCTGACTGTAATGATCAAATAACTGTCAGTATAACCTGATCGTAACGGTTCAGCAAACCTGGGAAATCCGACGCTCAGACAGATGCTTCAAGCCTGATGGCTAACCGTAAATAAGGGGTTAGTTGAAGAAATTTTTCGGGAGGGGCGTGTTGATCTGGACGTTGTTAAATTTTATTACGGTGTAATCCGGGCCGGATTCGCGAATGGTGATTTTTGTGACGTAGCGGCAGTCGGCGGAGAAGGTGATTTCGAGGGCGGAGATCAGGCGGCGGGCGGCGGGATCTCTGGGGACAAGCTGCAGAATCGGCGGATTTTGGCTGAGCAGGCGCAAGCGGTATTGTTCTTTCAGAAAAGTAAAATCGGCAGTCGTCCAGGCGGTTACCTGAGTGGCAAAATGCTGAAGCCAGGGGGCGTCGGCAAGTTTGAAGGATTGCGGTGCGCCGCCGTTTTCGTGCCAGCGGCGGCCGTGATCGCCGCAGACCTGAATTCCGGATTTAAGCGGCCGGGTCAATTCCCAGCGCCAGCAATCCGGCCGCTGAAAGGCGAAACGACCCGAAGTTTTGATAACTGAGCTGAAGGCCGCCAGATGTTTTTCCTGCTCCATCCGGCTTGAGATTGTCCTGACTCCGGCCGCCGCCGCCCGGATACGCGTCAAAGTTGCCGTCAGCGCCGCAGATTCGTCGGTGTTGGAAGCCGCCACGGCGGGAGGAAGCGTTACCGGTTCGGCCTGTACGGCCCCGGCGTCTCCAGCAGCGGCAGATACATTCGCAACGATCCCGTTATTTACCGGAAACGGCAAACCTGTCAGCGCCAAAAAAAGCACCGCCAGCCCAAGGCCGCTGATTTTCCGCAGAAAACGCCCGGCAATGACGGAATATCCTTTTTTCAATTTGCGCTATCCTCAACCGGCGGCAGCCAGATTTTCAACTCGGCCGTCGCCAGCGTTTCCGCGCCGGATTGGGCCACGGCATCGGCGATAAAAAAATCAGCCATTTTAATCATTGTCGCCACCGCAATCGTAAGTTTACTGCCGAGCGCGACCCGCCGGTGAATGACAAAATGCCGTATCCCGACCAGATAACCGAAACCCGGCGGTTTACCGGCAAGCCGGTCTTCGTAGCCGCGCAGACAGGCATAGGCCTGAGCCATCATCTCAAGCACGGCCACCTCTTCAAGAAAATTGTCCTTGCCGGCTCCGCCCCGGTCGCAGAAAACCGTATCCGGCGCCACCCCGGCCGCCACCCGGCCGGAGCCCTCGCTGTCATAAGAGAGCAACTTGTCAATCAACAACATGGTGTCCCGATGCGGCACCAGTTCCCGCGCCGATAACGGCAGTTTATGTTTTTTCATCATCTTACAAATCATGACTTTTTCTATTCGGAAAAATGCACATAAATGCGGCGTTTTTCACTGCCGACAATTTCAATTCTGATTTTTATAAGGTTGCGCGCCGGCAATAATTCATAAGCTTTTTCCGGCCACTCGATAACCAGGACCCCGGGTTTACCGAGATAATCATTAAAGCCGAGTTCGAAAAGCTCATCAACCGCCCCCAGACGGTAAAGATCAAGATGATAGAGCGGCAGCCGCCCCCGGTATTCATTGATGAGAGTAAATGTCGGGCTGTTGAGATAATACCAGTCCGCAACCTTTAAGCCTTTGGCAATCCCTTTGGTCAAAAGGGTTTTGCCGGCGCCGAGATCGCCCTGGAGCGTGATTACATAAAGATCTTTATTAAATCCCGCCGCCAGTTTTTCCCCGAAGGCCAGGGTTTCTGCGGCTGTCGCGGTGATTATCGGCGGTTCCGGAAGACTCAAGCTGAGATTATTCACCTGACGACCGCCATAAATTTTGCCAGGGTTGAGGGCAAAGCCTTTTCCAGAGCAACCGCGCTCACGCCCGAGCTGAAACCGGCCGCCAGAAGCTCATCCGCAAGTAAACCGTGCAGAAAAACTCCAACCTGAGCGGCGGCCGCGGCCTTTAGGCCCTGGGCGAGGAAACTGCCGATAATGCCGGTGAGGAGATCGCCGGAACCGGCGGTCGCCAGGAGGCGGTTACCGCTGGAATTTATCGCCAAACCGCCGTCGGCCACCGCGATTACGGTTGCCGCCCCTTTCAAAACCACCGTAACGCCGAACTTTGCCGCCAATTCAGCCGCCGCCGCCAGCCGGTTATTCTGAATATCAGCGGTTTTACAGCGCAGCAGCCGCGCCATTTCGCCTGGATGCGGCGTCAGAATCGTCTGCGGCCGGTTTTGCGGCAAAATATCATAATTTTCCGCGAGCAGGGTTAAGGCATCGGCATCGAGAACCGCGGGCTGAGAAAAATTGTGCAGTAAAATTTTTATCAGATCGGCGGCCGCTGAATGCAAACCCAGGCCGGGGCCGATGGCGAATGCGTTTTTGCCCGCGCCGATTTCTTCAAGTTCAGCCGGGGTTAATTTTCGCGTCAGCCCGGGAGCCGATTCCGGCAGCAGGGTAAGCATCAACGCCGGATTGCGCCCTTCAAGCTGCCCGGCCAAAGTCTGCGGCAGGGCCAGAGAACTTAAGCCGCAGCCGCAATGCAGGGCCGCGCCCGCGGCCAAAAGTCCGGCCCCGGATTTACCGGGACTGCCGGCAAAACTCAAAAGATGGCCGCGGCTGCCTTTATGAATATTGGCGGAAATTGGGGTTTCCGGCAGCAGCGCCCGGCAATAATCCGCGGTTAAAAGCCGCACAGCGTCGCTTTCCACCGCGGCCCAGCTCTGCGGAATCCCGATATCGATAATCTCCACCCGGCCGGCATATTCGCAACCGGGAGTCACAAAAAGGCCGGGTTTGCCGAAAGCAAAGGTCGCCGTCTGAGTCGCCCGCACCGCCGCGCCCAGCGGCCGGCCGGAATCCGCGTCAAGACCGGAAGGAATATCAAGCGCTAAGACCGGGCCGGAAAATTCATTGATTGCGGCAATAATTTCCGCGTAAAGGCCGCGAACCGCGCTCTTTAAGCCGGTGCCCAAAAGGCCGTCAACTATCAGTTTCGCGCAATCAAGCCGCGGTTTAAATGTCAACCAGCTTTTTTCATCGCGCAGTTCAACCACAGCGCCGCCGAGTTTAACAAAAACGTCGTGATTGATTTTCGCGTCACCCTGAAGCCCGGCCCCGGCTGCCGTCAGCGCAATTTTGACCTTTAGATATCCGGCCAGAAGCAGAACCCGGCCGACGACCAAGGCATCACCGCCGTTATTGCCTTTGCCGGCAAACAAAATAATCTCATCATCAAGATTTTTCAACCAGCCCGCTTCCGCAATCAGGCGCGCCGCTCCGCGCCCGGCCATTTCCATCAAAACCGCCCCGGGAATCCCGATTTCATTAATCGCCCGCTCATCCAGGGCCCGCATCCGCTCAGCTTTTATAAGCCTGATATCTCCGCTTGATTGCCGCTGCATCATCTAATCTTCCATCCGCATCTCTTTGAGTTTTTGCCGCATCATCTCTTTCACCTGTTTCCGCATCAGAACATGGGCATCGTCACCGCTGAAAGCGGCCGGATATACCGGCGGCAGAGCCTGCATCCACACTTTCGCGGGCCGCAGCTTAAAGGTTCCCGGCGGCAGCAGGGTATCAGTCCCGGTAATACAGAGCGGCACCAGCGGCAGATCAAGTTTTAGCGCCAGCAGAAAAGCGCCGGAATAGAAACGCTGGAGTTTACCGTCCCGGCTGCGGTGCCCTTCAGGGAAAAAAAGAATGGCGCCGCCCGCGGCCGTTATCGCCCGCGCTTTTTCGGCAATGGCCGTAAAAGATTCACCCTCCACATCAAGGTACCGGGCCCGGCGCATAAGTGCCGTGTACCAGAAAAGCCGGCGAAAGGGCCAGGTCCGCACCGCGAAGGCGATATCACTGACCGGCTGCAGCGCCATACAATAAGTATCGAAAAAGGAAAGATGATTGATAACGTAGATACAGGGAGGGCGCCGTCGGTACGCTTTATCGAAACCGGTACGTTTGAAACGGACAAACGGGGCGACAATCAGCATCCAGCCGCGGCCGTAGATCCAGATGAGATGGCGCGCGATTTTAGCTGTCGGCCAGCCGGTTAATTTACGCCAGAGCAGAAAAGCTAAAGGTGACAATAAAAGTCCGCTCAGCGTCCAGAGAATCAGCAGGGAATAGACCCAGAGGTTCATCAAAAAAATGAACAATTTCACTCCGCTGCGGGCGCCCCGAGTTTGGCAATTACAAAACGGTGAATGTCACCCAGCGTCCGGATTTCACGGAGCCCGGCATCATCGCGGATTTTTATTTTGAGCGCGCTTTCAAGGACCACCACCATATCAACAATATCGAGACTGTCGAGGCCCAAATCAGCAAAGATCTCCGCCTCCGGCGCCATCGCCGACTCTTCCAGTTCAAATTCTTCAATCAATGAGTCATTTATGAGAGAGATAATTTCTCTATCCGTCATCTTGTTTATTCCTGTTTTCCGGGCCGGCCGGATTTGATAACCAGGCAGCAGTTCACACCGCCTAAGGCGAAATTATTTTTCAGAGCCAGTTTAAAATTGCCGCGTTTAATGCCGGTAAAGATATCCGGGCCGACACATTCAGAATCAATCTCATCCAGGTTGCGGGTCGGCCAGAGCTCGCCGCGGCGCAGCATCTCGAGCGTGGCGATCGTTTCCAGACCACCGCTGGCGGCCAGGGTGTGACCGAGATGTCCCTTCAGGGAACTTACCGGCGCCCGGTCGGCAAAAATTCCGGCCAGGGCCTGCGCTTCGGCAATGTCACCTTTTTCCGTCGCCGTCGCGTGAGCGTTAACATAATCGATATCTTCCGCCGCCACCCCGGCATTGACCAGGGCCGCGTTCATACATTTTCGCATCGCCTGACGGCTGGGCTCGGCAATACTGCCGGTTTCGGTCAAGGTCGCGAAACCGACAATCTCGGCCCGGATTTCAGCGCCGCGTTTTTCCGCGGCCGTCTTTTCTTCCAGAACCAGAATCCCGGCCCCTTCGCCGCAGACCACGCCGTCCCGGTTGCTGTCAAAGGGCCTTGAAGCCTGCTTCGGATTGTCATTATAACGAAAAGAGGCGGCATTCATCAAGTCAAAAGTTGCGGCCGAAAGCGGGTGAAACTCCTCGGTGCCGCCGCAGACCATCGCCTCCTGCGCCCCCGAAAGGATCATTTCATAAGCATAACCCAAAGCCTGACAGCCGGTGGCGCAGGCGGCGGCCGGGGCTAAAAGCCGGCCGTTAAAGCCGAAATACTGGGCGACATTGGCCGCCGCCGAATGATTCATCGTCTTGAAAAAGAGTGAGGTTTTCATCCGTAAAAAACTTTTATCCTGAAGATGATCGGCAAAAAAGTTCTCACAGGTCTTAAGACTGCTGATCGTGGTGCCGACCGCGACCCCGTAACTCCCGCTGCTGAAATTGGCGGCCGGGAGCCCGGCCTGGGCCAGCGCTTCGCGGGCGGCAAGCACCGCGAAAATCGACTGCCGCGACATTGAGCGCCTTTTGTTCCGGGCGATCTCCCGACCGTCAACCCCGGCAACCGGCGCCGCCAGCCGGGTTCTTAAACCTTCGTAACCGGCCAATTCATCAAGTTTGACAACGGCACTGCGGTTTTCAATAAGGCCGCTGATCAGCGCGGCAACCCCGGGGCCAAAGGGTGAAATCGCGCCCGTTCCGGTAATCACTACTCGTCGTCGCATATGACCTCATGGCGTAAAGCCTGGATTTTCTCATGGCCGACAATCTCACCGACCGTCATCAGCGCTGAAGTTATCGCCCCCAATACCCCTGGAGCCGCAATCGCCTGACCGGCGAGAAAAAAATTCTCAAGCCGGGTTTTCGGAACCGGATTAAATTGACCGACTTTATGTTTGACCCCGTAGAGCGAACCTTTCGGCGACAAATTTATCCGCTTAAGGGTTTTTCCGGTCGCCACACCTGCAACTGTGAGCTTAGCGCCGATCTCCGGCAGCAGATTTGCTATCCGCTGCCGCACCAGCTCACCGATATACGCTTTGCGCTCGGCATAGGCATCTGAGCCGCCCGTTTTTTCATCAACCCCGGAAAGGGCCGGCAGGATCGCGGTCAGGCCGCAGATTTCAGTTGCATTCGCCGCCGAAAAATTAAGATAAAGCAGGCGTTTATCCTGCGGCAGCTTAAAATCCAGCAGAACCTCACCTCGCGGAGGCAGAAAAAAGAAATTACGCCCGGCGAATTTATGCCGCCGGCAGGCTTTTTCGCCGGCGGGTTTTACCAGGCCCCCGCGGCCCCGCCGCGCACCACATAACCCGGAAGTACTTCCGCGCTCAAGCTCACCGCGCACCCCGGGAGCACTTCCGCGCTTAAGCTCACAGCGCATAAAAACGATATCGGCACTCGGGGTTTCAGCCAGCCCGTTAAGACGGCGCCGGTACACCGGCCGCAAAACCGTATCCGGCAACAGCTTGAGCATCGCCTGGGGATGCAGGGTTGCAATACAGCCTGAAGCCTGCAGACAGCGGCCGTCAGCACAGTTGACTCCAGCGATTTTCCCGGCCGGGCTCAAAACAATCTCACTGACCTGATGACGACAGAAAAGATCGACGCCGCTCCGGTCAAGAGCCTTGACCAGAGTTTTGACCAAAGCCCGGCCCCCGCCTTTAAAGGTTGCGGCCGAACGATAATAGCCATCGACAACCCCGGCATGGATGGCAAAGGGAATCTCTTCCGGCCGGGCCCCGTAAAGCAGGCCGTGGACCTCCAGCAGATTCCGCAAATCTCCGGCAAAGCCTGATTTATCCAAAACCTGTTTCAGACTTTGACCGTGTATTTCCGCCAGGTTCAGAGACGATAACGGCGCCGCTTCATGATAGTAAGGCAGTTTTCGCGTCGCCGCCCGCAAGTCCTCAAGATAGTCGGCAATAATCGCGCTCTGCGCAGGAAACTTATGTGACAGGGCGGTTTGTAATGCGGCATAGCCCTGCGGAAACGAAAATGTAAAACTGCTTTCCGGCTGGATTACGGTATCGTAACCTGATTTCGCCAATTCCAGTCGCGACAGCTCTCCGGCAAGCCCCAACAAACGCAGGTTACAATCCAGCACTCCGCCCTTTTCCAGGCCGCCAGCATAATGAAAGCCGCCGTCATAATAAACCCCGTCGCGCTCAAATCCGCCAATCAGCGGCGCCGGTCTTGCCGCCTGTTCCAGAATTGCGACCCTGCGACCGAACCGGGCCAGCAGCAGCGCGCTGCTGATTCCGGAAACCCCGGCCCCGATTACGACATAGTCATATCTCATACCGATCCGAAATCAAGCAGCAATGAAGCATTAGAGCCGCCGAAACCGGCGGCGTTACAAAGCACTTTCTCCGGTTTCTGCCGCTTTAATTCATTGAGAATCCGTAAACCGGCAGTCTCAGCGTCGGGCGCGTTGAAGTTCAATGTCGGCGTCATAAAACCGGCGTTGGCCATCAGCACCGCGTAAACCGCGGTGGCGGCCCCGGCGAGCCAGAGTTCATGACCGGTCAGAGATTTAAGCGCGCTAATCCAGGGCATTGCCGCCGGTGAAAAAACCGCGCGAATATTGCGCGCTTCGGCCGCGTCTCCAGCCGGGGTTGAGGTGGCGTGAGCGAGCAATAAATCGATCGCTTCAGGCTTGATTTCCGCATCGTTTAACGCCGCCCGCATCGAGCGGGCGAGGCCGTCGGCACTCGGTACCGAAAGCGCTTTGCCGTCGGAGGAAAAACCGTAACCCGTAATTTCACCTAAAATAACCGCGCCGCGTTTTTGCGCTAAAGCATAATTTTCCAGCACCAGGGCGGCGGCCCCGCCGCTGGGAACCAGACCGTCCCGATCCTTATCAAAGGGCCGGGAAGCGGCGGCCGGATCATCAATCCGAGTCGAAAAAGCCCCGAGCGCG
Source organism: Pseudomonadota bacterium (assembly GCA_015486505.1). Lineage (GTDB taxonomy): Bacteria > Desulfobacterota > Anaeroferrophillalia > Anaeroferrophillales > Tharpellaceae > Tharpella. The sequence goes on from WFRP01000215.1 coordinate 21,179, forward strand.
TCGAAACTGCACATCGACTCTAAGTTAATCTCCTGGGCGCCGCCGCAGATTACCCGCTCCTGGCGGCCCAGAGCAATCAAATCGGCGGCCTGACCGATGGCGTGGCTGCTGCTGGAACAGGCCGAGCTTAACGTCCAGCTCGCCCCCTGGGTTCCGAGCAGCACATTCAGATTCATCGTGATCGCGGAAGTCATCGCCCGGAAAACCAGACCGCTGCCGAGTTTGTGGGTTTCACCGTACTGCCGCAATAAATCAACCTGCTCAACCGCCGCGATGCAGCTTGAATCACAGCCGAAAATCAAACCGCTCCGCGGGTTGCGCAGATCTGCATCGGCAAGTCCGGACTGGGACAGGGCCTCGCGCACCGCCACATAAGCGAACTGGGCGAAATCCGGCATGGTTTTGCGCTGCTTCCGGCTTAAATAGCGCTGCGGCTCAACTTCCGGCAAGCGCCCGGTCAAGGGGCTCAGGAACCCGGCCGCCTGCCGGGCGCTGTCAACCACAATCCCCGAACGACCCTGGCGCAGCGCAGCGGTCACCGCGGCCGCGCCGACCCCAAGACAGGAAACAATCCCAACTCCGGTTATCGCCACCCGGTTGCGTGTCAATTGGAACTGGGGTCGGGCCATGCTAACCATCTGAAAATACAGTAAATATGTTTCAAAACAGGCGTAAAAATAGCCTTAAAAGCCCCATTTCGCACCCAAAATGGGGCTTTTAAGTAACTGTTTGTAAATAATTGAAATTATTAAAATTTTATCTGTGTCTATCCGTGTCCATCTGTGGTTCA
>WFRP01000216.1 GCA_015486505.1 Pseudomonadota bacterium
ACCCGGCTACCGGCCAGATTGACCTTTCCCTGGTGATTATTGATATTCAGAACGGCAAGATTCCGGCAGATCAGGTTTATCCGACCCTGCATGATCTTCTGCCTAATTTTATCGATCTCCAACCTTCGGCTAACCTCATGGGGCTTGACTTTAACCATGACAACAACCCGGTTACTTACCTGAAAATTGTTCGTAACGGTGACGACTGGCAGCCTAAAGTTTATTATAATACCGGCGATCTTGATGCCAACGGAGCCATTCCGATTGCCGAGATGTTCGGCGGTCAGGATGATATCAACAGTCCAAAATGGATTAAAGTTTGCGGTCAGTGTCATATTATGACCAGAGATCACGGCAACAGTAACTGGACCAAAGGCCGGACCTATATGCTGGGCATGCCGGCTGACTGGGTTAAAAACGGCGTTTACGTCAATATTACCAAAGATGAAGAGGCGATCGGCTACGATGCCCACCTCTCCTCCGGCAAATGGATGGGCTGTGGTTCCTGCCATCTGCGCACTGAAGGCAGTAAAGAAGATAAGCATAATTTCCTTAAGGGCGTCGATACCGCGCATATGGTGCGCAACGATCTTGATGCCAATCCGCGGCCTAGAAGTTGTGAGGGTTGCCATTTAGGCAATGAAGATCCTTACGCGAGCAACCCGAGTGCCAGACATGAAGAGGTTTTCGGCGAAAATACCGGCCGCCATCTGGCGCTTATCTCCTGTCAGGCCTGTCATGAGCCTTATCGGAAAACCTGGCGTTTCCGCCTCTTTGATGATACCCTGGGTTACTATACCAACTTTGACAACCTCCTGGGTTACAATGTTCTCTATGACAAAAAGAACGGCCAGATGGGTGACGGCAAAGGGATGGCTTTCCCCGGGCCAGAGTATGCTATACAACCGGTATACGGGAGTTCACCTGGTTACGGTATTCCCCACTTTCATATGGTCTGTCAGACGATTGAAGCTGATGGTAAAGGCGTCCAGTCAATGGATTTCGTCTCACAGATGGTCAACTATTTCAACATGAACGGCGAGGCTGATCCGGGGCAGCTCGTTAACGGTATGCCGACCAACTTCAAGTTCGACTTCTGGAACTATTTCCTCCAGGTGAGCTACGCGGGTTACAAAAAGATGGGCGTTCCCCTGACCTGGGATACCAAGGCCCCGAACCTCAACTACCCGCCGCTCTATTATGCCAACGGCATCAACGGCTACCCGCAGATTGTTGTCGGCAACCCGGTTACGATTATGACCTGGGTTGATGCGAATCCGCAGCCCGATCATGACATGTCGGATCTGCCCTACGACGGCGCCAAGGTGCTCTATGTGCGCGAGCTTAATGCGATCATCAAAGCCTACCACCGCCCGGCTCAAATCGGAATGATGTCGCCGATGGAGATGGCGATGATCCCGCCGAATGCGCCGGAATACGCGCAAAACCCCTATGTCGGGAAAGTGATTATAAAAGACAGCGGTTATGTCCTTTACGACCACACCGGCGATATGTTCCCGGATATCTGGTGGGATGAGGATGTCAAGGCGGTTCAGGCGGCCTTAACCACCGTCTTGAAAGCTGAAGGTGAAACCGATCCCAAACCTTTACTCTTTATCGCGGCTCACTATTTCTCAGACAGCCACGGCATCAAACCGAAAGAAAAAGCTTTAGGTTCCAAATCCTGTAACGATTGCCACGGCAGTTCGGCCGACAGTCCCGGGGCTCATCGCGTAACCGACCGTAATATCATGTACATACCCTGGTCACCGCCCTGGTTCAGGGATGAAAACCGGGCAATGCGTTATGATCCGGAAGAAGGCATGGTTCCGGCTAACCCGGATGGTCTTTTCATTGTTGACGGCGAGATTGATTACGCCAAACCGATGTCGGCCAATGGCTTACGCTTTATCGGCAGCCGCGCTGATGATGTCTTGAAACTCAGTCATCATCATGCTGAAGAGCTCTTCTCGCTTGCCGCTGAAGGGACTGTAACCGGCAGCCACATCCCGGGAATTGATCCCAGTCTGCTGACACCGGAAGAGCAGGGAACCGCCTACCTGAAGCAGGTGGTTAACGGCCCCTGGCAGGATAAAATGTACTTCTATCTGCCTAAGGAAGTTAAGGACACCCTTACCTCCTGCGGCTTCTTTGTCGGCGGCCCTGAAAGTGTTTACCTTGACCACCGCGGTTTTGTCCGGGCCAACGTTCTCCAGGTTGAGTTTGAACATGAAGGTGAAATCGGCACGATCATCCGTATCCCCTACACCGGGGTTGAGCCCGAAATCTGGAGCCTGGGTGAGAACGATACCTTCTACCAGCTTAACCGTGAAGCTGAAGTTATCGGCATGCAGGGCGGCTATGTCCTGGTCAAAATCCATGCGCCCGGCGAATACATCGCGGTTGAACCGGGTGCCGGCGGCGGCAACGAACTCCTTTACGATCTCTGGGGCGCGTTCATGTAGTAAAACCGATCCGGTAACTCGGAGATTTATCAGAGTTTAAGTTGTACCCCTAAGCGGGCCGGCTCTTGAACAGCCGGCCCGCTTTTTTTATTTTTTTTGCTCTATTTTATTGAAATCTGAATTTTTACATTGACAAAGTATTTGATGATTGGTAAAATTGCCAAACATCACCAATCGAAATAGTAAACCATTACCTAACGCGGGAACCTACCCGCAACCCAAACAGGTTTTTTTAGCCCGTACCCAGGGGCACTTACGATGGTCGCAAATAAGTACTCTTATCAGAACATTTTCTGACTATTAAATCTTGTTTTTTGGTGCAGAAAATGACCTGTAAGGTACTAACTATTACCAACACGGAGGGCAAGATATGTTAGATGCGAAAAATTTCATGGAAATCGGTATGGCGTTTCACGGTCACAAATGTCCGGCAATGCCTTTGGGGCTGCGGGCCGGGGTCGCGGCAATGAACGCTCTGCAAGTCGAACGGGCTCAGGATAAAGAGCTTTATGTAATCTCTGAAACCGGCAAAGGCCATGCCGCCGGCTGTTTTCTTGACGGGATTATGACCGCGACCGGCTGTACCTACGGTAAGTCAAATATCGAAAAAACCTACTATAACAAAATGGCTTTTACTCTGATTGATGTCAGCGGCCAACGTTCGGTCAGGGTTTCGCTGAAACCTGAATTCTTCGGCAATATGATGCAGTCACCTTTTGTGAAACAGCGCCAGAGCGGCGTGCTGCCGCAGGATGTTCCGGCCGAAATTGCTGACCCGCTGGTGGAAAAGGTCATGAGTATTCCTGAATCGGTATTTCTTGATATCGGCCCGATTAAAACCATCACTTTTAAGCCGGGCAGCGGTATTTTTACGACTGAGTGCTGCACATCCTGTGGTGAGCGCGTCTTCACCAATAAACTTGTAGACGGCCCCAAAGGTAAAATCTGTCTTGGCTGCCAGGCCCAAAACGCGGCATAATTTTACGCGGAACTGAAAATGGAAAAGCTATTTCTTCTGGCCGGGACATTTTTTCTGATTTCACTGCTTTTTTCGATGATCGGCATGGGCGGCGGCATCGTTTATGTGCCGATTCTTTTGTTTGCCGGTTACAGCATGAAATTTGCGCCGGGGATCAGCCTGATTCTCATCATGAGCACATCCCTGGCGGCGCTGTTTCATTTTCACAAAAACAAAAAAATCGACTGGAAACTGGCGCTGGTGATTGACCCGCCGACCGATATTATGGCTTTTGTCGGCGGGTATTTCGCCAATCTGGTTCCGGAAGCTATCTTACAGGGATTACTGGCGGCAATCCTCCTGCTTGCCGGTACCCTGATGATAAAAAACAAGAAACCGGCTGCGGCTTATATCCGGCCGACCAAACCCTGGTACTGGAATCGTCATTTTAACGGAATTGACTACAGTGTTAATCTCCCCCTGGTTTTAACGGCAACCGCCTCAATCGGAGTTCTCGCCGGGATGCTGGGCATAACCGGCGGCATTATCAAGTTACCGATTATGGTACTTCTCTGCGGTGTGCCGATGGATATCGCAGTCGCCACCTCCACCGTCATGGTCGCCATAACCGCTTTTTCCGGAGTTTTGGGCCATGCCCTGCAGGGCAATGTCGATTGGCATACCGGCCTGACTCTGGCTCTGGCGGCAATCATCGGCGGCCTTATCGGCAGCCGCATCTCCCTTAACACTGACAAAAGCCGGCTGAAACGGATCTTCGGCGTTGTCATTCTCCTGATTGCCCTGCAGATCATTTACAAACTCATAACCTAATGCGGGAACAGATCCCGCAACCCAAACGAAGCCTTGCGGCCCGCAAATAAGTACTCTTATCAGAACATTTTCTTGTTTTTTCAAACCGAAAATAACCTGTAAGGTACTAATGCGGGAATAAATCCCGCAACCCAAACAGGGCCTTGCGGCCCGCAAATAAGTGCTCTTATCAGAACATTTTCTGATTATTAAATCTTGTTTTTTGGTGCAGAAAATAACCTGTAAGGTACTAATGCGGGAACAATCCCCACAAACCAATCGAGCCTTTTCGGCCCGTACCCAGGGGCACTTCCGATGGTCGCAAACAAGTCTTGACAGGTGAACCATGATGACTGATTATATTTGTTACTGTTTTGAATATACAGAAGCTGACATTATTGAAGATGTAGAAAAAAATAACGGCCGCGCGACCATTATCGAAAGAATTATCTCCGAAACCCGGGCCGGCAACTGTCAGTGTCAGACCAAAAACCCCAAAGGCACCTGATGCCTGGCCGACGTCCGCCGGGTCGCGGAATCGGTGGTCCTGACCAATAAAGACAAACTCGTAAAAAGTCAAAAACTCGATGGCTAAGTAAAAAACTTCATATGCACCCCAAGGGCACTTCCGTTGGGCGCAAGGCACCCGAAACCTGAGGAATGAGGCGTACATAGAGTACGCCGCAGTGACGAAGGTTGCACCCCAAGGG
>WFRP01000217.1 GCA_015486505.1 Pseudomonadota bacterium
ACGATGGTAACGATGGTGGCGACAATTTTAAAAAAGAGTTCTCTCATAATTTTAAGACCGTTTTTGTTTGAGGTATGTTTGGGGGGATTTTTTACGTTTTAAACGGGCGACCTTATAGCACTGACGCAAGGTTAAGCGCAAGCGGTCATTGTCGGGAAGTTTTCCGGTTGCACCGGTTGTAGAAATCTTTCCGGTGCTAAAACTTCCAGAGACCAATCCCTTTTGCGCCATTATTTGTGCTGAAGGCCGGTCGCGGAAGGGCTGTCCGCCATTCGTTCAGGACTTTCATTCGTGCAATTAAAACAATTTTGCCGGGGTGTTTTTTGATGGAATCAGCAACACCTTTCAGGTTTACCTGCCGGCCGGCAGCATCTTTATAGGTGAGGCCGTATTTAAACTCACCGCCGCGACCGACAATGTCGACATCATCTCTTTTCAGATACCAGCAGACGGCACCCGCCAGTCTGTGTTCCGCAAACACAATTGCATCCCGGTCAATATAGGGTTGATAACGCTCCAGCAATGGTCCCGGAGCTTTTCTTCTCAGAGATGAATCCGGTATCATAAAATGAGCCGAGACGAATATAAGTGTCGGGGCCAGGCCCAAAAAAATTATTTTATGGGTCTGTTTTTGCGCGCCGGCGGCGTTAAAGAACAGCATAATTGCCGCAACTAAACCGTTGAGCCCCAGTACCACCTTCCAGGGTTGAGCGTAATGGGCGAAGCCCCCGATTTCAGTGAACTGGGCCCCGGTGAAAAGCAGCATAATTATCGCGAAAAGAGCCAGGCTGATTAAAGCTCCGCGGCTAAAGAAAGTCTGCATTCTGGTCTCTTTGAGGCCCTGTAAAAGACCGAGAGCCATAAGTATGGCAAAAGGTGGAAAACAGGGCAGGATGTAAGTGAGAATTTTGCCCCTGGCACAGGAGAAAAATAATAACGGCAGGATCATCCAGCACAGCGCCAGTCTGATTAAACGACCGACGCTACTCTGAGCTTTAAGATGTTTTTTGACCCCGGAAAAGGCGACCGGGGTCACAAAGGTCCAGGGCATTATCACTCCCGGAACACACAGAATATAATAGAAGAAATTTCTTTCATGCTGGGCGTTGCTGCTCAGAAGGCGGCGGATATGTTCGTTCCAGAAAAAGAAATTCCAGAAGTCGGGCTCCTTTGAATGAATCACTATACTCCAGGGGAGAGAAATCAGGATAGCGGCGAGCAGCGGCAGCCAGCTTAAGCGCCAAAGATCACGGTAACGGCGTTCCCAGACAAGGTAAGCGCCCAGAATCAGGCCGGGAACGGCAAAGGCCAGGAAACCTTTTGTCATAAAGGCCAGACCGCAGGCGCTGCCGGAGAGCAGAAGATAGAGTTTTTCCCGGCTGGAGCCCGGAATTGATTCCGTGGCGAAAAAGAAAAAAGTTATGGTTGCGGTCAGAAAAAGGGCGAGAAGGTTATCCGGAACCGCGGCGTTGCCGACCCCGAAAACTTCAAAACTGACGAGAAAGATAAAAGGTGTCAGAAAATTTAACTGACAGGGTTTTAGTGCATTTTTCCGCCGTTCGTAAGTTGGTTCTCCGGGGTTGCGGGTCTGGTATAGCAAAAAAAATAGCAGTAGGGCTGAAAGCCCGACCGACAGGGGCGCCGGCAGACGCACGGCGAAGTTGTTTTCTCCGAAAAGATGAAGTGCAACAGCATGAACCCAGTAATCTAAAGCCGGTTTTTCAAAGTAGCGCAAACCGTTGAAACGGGGGCTGGTCCAGTTACCCGAGGCCAGCATTTCTCGGGGGATTTCAGCATAACGGGCCTCGTCCGGAATGATCAGGGGCCGGACACCCAGCGGGAGGATATAGATTGCTAAAAACAGGCCCGTCAGGAGCAGTTGATAGCGGTATCTGATGTAGAATGCGGGTCGTTGGTTGGTGTGCATTGTAGAATTTTACGGATGTTAATAATTTTATCAACGTATTTGCTGAGACTCTGATATTATTAACAGGTGAGAAGTGAAGAAATTATGAATGCAGATGTGAAAAAAACGGCAGGAGGTTGTGGTCAAATATTTTATTTATGACTTTTTCCCGAGGCTATCGAGGTTGGTCAGTAATTTTACGGCCCGATGCTTACTGCGGAAAGGTTTAAGTTCAAATATGGTATTAAGCCCTGACGGCGGCAGCAGCGGCCAGGAGTGACTCTCAACCAGGAGGAGAAAGGGTTTTTCGGCGGCAAGCATAGCTTTGACTTCATTGATGTTTAATGATGGAATCGGCCGCTCGTAATAGAAAATTAACTGGAGGAATTTCTTCTCTCCGAGGCAGTAGATCGGGGCCCGGTTATCAACTTCGTGGATTTTGGCAATCAGCGGCTTGAATGCCGCAGTCCGGTAGTTGAAGATCCGTGGTTCGAGAACCGCAAAGAACAGCAGATACCCGGCCATCAAAAAGATCGCGAAACGGGTAAAATATTTTCCCCCCCGGGTGGGGCAGCGGGTGATCAGCCAGTCATAAAAATCTCGCAGGAAAACCGCCAGAAACAACGCCAGCGGCGGAAAAAGCGGCAGGATATATTTATTGTGTTTGCTGGCAAGCAAAGA
>WFRP01000218.1 GCA_015486505.1 Pseudomonadota bacterium
CCGGTCTCAGTGCCGAACTCCGGCAGATGGAAAAGGGTGAATTAAAGGCACTTTACGCGGCCTGGAATCGGGGTTCGGTTTCGTTATTGCAGCTGGGAGCCGCCGTAAGCTGGTCGTTAGGCAAATATTTTCGCCGGATAGTCTTGAGTCGTTTACGTAATTTCTGAAAGGGTCAAACTCATGCCCGAAAAATTGACAATTCTTTTCCTCGTTACTGATGACTGGTTCTTTCTGATGCATCGTCAGGCTTTGGCTTTAGCGGCGCAAGCGGCCGGTTTCCGGGTGCTGGTGGCGACGGCCCCGGGACCCAAGGTTAAAGAGATTGAAGCTTTGGGTTTTACGCATTATCCGCTGAAAATGCGGCGGGCGAGCCGTAATCCGATCCGGGAAATGGTCGGTTTGCTGGATTTGATAAAACTCTACCGGCGTTTACGCCCTGATATTGTCCATCAGGTATCGATTAAGCCGATTCTTTATGGAACGCTGGCGGCCCGGATTGCCGGGGTGCCGGCGGTGGTTAACGCGGTTACGGGTTTAGGCTTTGTTTTTATTGCCGGCGGCCGCCGGAAAAAGGTTCTGCGCCGTCTGGTTGAGAGTGCTTATCGTTTCATCGGCAAGCGGATGCAAATCCGCTTTCTTTTTGAGAATCCGGATGATCGACGTTATTTTCTGGAGCAGGAAATTATTGTCGCGGAACAGGCCGTTCTGATTTTAGGCTCCGGAGTTGATGTTGAGCGATTTAAGCCGCTCGATTCTGCACCTGAACTATTGTCTGATGCGGCGGCATCACGGCCTGTGGTGCTACTTGCCGCCCGCCTGCTATGGCATAAAGGTATCGCAGAGTTTGTCGCGGCGGCGCGAGTTTTGCACAAAAAGGGTATCGCGGCGGAGTTCTGGCTGGCGGGGCTGCCGGATATGAGTAATCCGGCGGCGGTGCCGGTTTCACGTCTGCTCTACTGGCATCGTCAGGGGGCGGTGCGCTGGCTCGGATTTCAGGATGATATGCCCGCGCTTTATCAAAAAGCGGCAGTCGTCTGTCTGCCGACCCGCTATCGGGAAGGGATTCCGGTTACTTTACTTGAGGCCGCAGCTTGTGGTAAACCTTTGGTGGCTACCGATATGCCGGGATGTCGGGAGATTGTTAAACCCGGTGAAAATGGTTTCCTGGTAACTCCCGGTGATGTTAACAGTCTGGTTGAAGCACTGGAGAGCTTACTGTTGGATCCCCGGATGCGGGGAGAATTCGGGAATAAAAGTCGCCGAATGGTAGAAAAAAAATTTAGTGATAAAAAAGTAATTTCCGATACATTTGCTGTGTATAGAGAATTGTTGGGAGATAAATGGCTCAGTCCGGGAAAATCCTGATTACCGGGGCGGCCGGTTTTGTTGGTAGCGCCCTTTGTCGTCATCTTTGTCAACAGGGTTACGTTTTGCGGGTTTTGGTCCGGCGTGGCGGAACCCCTTTGCCGGAAGATCTTGCGGCTTGCCTGGATGATGTGGTTACAGTTGCAGACTGTTTGAGTGAAACTTCTTGGGAAAATATTCTCGTTGGAGTGGATCGGGTGGTTCATCTTGCGGGCCGGGCTCACTCCGGCGGGCAGTTTCAGGCCGCCGATCTCTATTTTCGTGATAATCTGGACGTAACCGTTTCATTAGCGCGGGCGGTATTGAAAAGTGAAGTTAAACAATTTATTTTTGTCAGCACTATCAAGGTTAATGGTGAAGGGGTTCTGCAACCTGATCATAATCCATACAAAGTTTCCGACCGCCCCCGACCTGAAGGAGCTTACGCGATCAGTAAATGGCGGGCTGAACAGGAACTTGACCATCTGTTTAGACGAGGTGGAGCCCCGGAACTGATAATTTTGCGCCCGCCCATGATTTATGGTGACGCAGTGAAAGGTAACTTGGCTTTTTTACAAAAATGGCTATCCTGGGGCCTGCCGCTACCGGTGCCTGCTGACGGAAACCGCCGCAGTTTGTTGGCACTTGATAACTTACTTGAGATTATGACCGGTCTCTTGTCTGAAAGGGTGAGAGCCGGTCGGAGTAAACTGTTATTGCCTTGTGATTCAGAAGATTGGTCAACTCAGCGTCTGGCAAAATATCTGGCATTAAAAGCCGGTTGCCGGGCGCGAATATTAGCAGTCCCCGGACCCTTGATGTTTGGTTTAATGGCGATAATTAAAAGAAATAATTTTTTTGTTAAACTATATGGCAGTTTGAGAATTGAAAAAGAGTAGGAATCGGTTTGTTTTTTTATCAGGATTTCTTTGTTCAGCCGGGTGGAGCTAGGGGTTGGTTGCGGTCAAAGACGATAAGGGTTTTTTTACTATCATCGGGCTTATACTGTTAATTGGCGGTATTCTGGTTATTTATGGGCAGATGGCGGATTTTGCTTTTGTCAGTTTCGACGACCCCGATTATGTGTATAAAAACGAAATTGTGCGCCAGGGTTTAAGTTGGCTGGGGGTAAAATGGGCCTTTACCTCATTTTTTGCCGCTAACTGGCATCCCCTGACATGGCTCTCTCATATGCTGGATGTGACCTTGTTCGGGCTGGTTGCCGGAAAGCATCATTTAATGGCTCTGTTCTGGCATATTGTTAATGCGCTTCTGGTTTTCTGGGTACTTCGACGTTTAACCGGCGCGGTTGGACGCAGTTTGCTGGTCGCCGCTCTTTTTGCCTGGCACCCTTTGCGGGTCGAATCCGTGGCCTGGGTGGCGGAGAGAAAGGATCTGCTGTGCGTATTTTTCTGGCTTTTAAGTTTACTGGCTTATCACCGTTATACCTTAAAACCCGTTTTTCGCCGCTACCTGCTTCTCTTTCTCTGCGCAGCTTTAGCTCTGATGTCAAAGCCGATGGCGGTGACTCTGCCTTTTCTTCTGCTTGTACTTGATTTCTGGCCGTTAAACCGCTTTAATCATGTTCCCCGGAAACGATTGATTTTCGAAAAAATCCCTCTGCTGCTACTGGCTTTGGCTGCCGCCATTTTGACTTTTACGGCTCAGAAAGAGGCCGGAGCTGTTGCTTCCAGCGTGAGTTTTGGTCTGGGGCAGCGTCTGGCAAACGCTCTTATTGCCTATCTCAAGTATATTGAGTTGACTTTTTGGCCGCAAAACCTGGCGGTTTTTTATCGTTATCAGGGTTTGCCGTCAATGACGGCGGTTTTGGGGGCAGGATTTTTACTGGGCTTGGTAACCTGGTGGAGCTATCGGGAAAGAGATAAAGCTCCTTTTTTGCTGGTGGGGTGGTTGTGGTTTCTGGGTACTCTGGTGCCGGTTATCGGTTTAATTCAGGTCGGAGGCCAGGCTCTGGCTGATCGTTATACCTACTTCCCCGGTATCGGGCTGGGTTTGTTCCTGGTCTGGGGGCTGAGTGCGTGGTGCCCGCCCGCGGCAAGGTTGAAGGCCGGTTGCGTGGTATTCCTCGCACTGATGTTGGTTTTGATTCCTCTAAGCCGGCGGCAGACCGGTTTTTGGCGCGATAGTATCAGCCTCTTTTCCCGGGCTCTGGAAGTTGATCCCCTGAATTATCATGCGAGTTCGGATTTAGGCGTAGCCTTACAGGAAGCCGGCAGGAAACCGGAAGCTCTGGCGGCGTTCGCCCGGGCGGTTGAAATAAATCCGAAAGATAGAAACGGCTTGTTTAATCTTGGCGTTGCTCAGGGGAAAATGGGTCATTATCAGGCGGCGGAAAGGAATTTGACAAAAGCCCTGGCTCTGGATCCGCAATCGATAAAAATTTTTATGAATCTGGCAAGGGTTAAGTTTAAGCAGGGAGATTTGTCGGCGGCCATCGCTTTTTTGCGTAAGGGTCTTGAATTTAATCCTGATAGTCTAAGGGCAAACTACTTTCTCGGAGTGATTCTATTGCGGGATAATCAGGTGGTATCCGCGCTCAAACCGTTGCAACGGGTTTTACGGATTCAACCCGATAATCTTGATGCCCGGGTAAATCTGGGGGTGGCTGAAGCTCGCCTCGGCCACTATGATACGGCCCGGAAAGAGTTTCGTCGGGTTTTGCAGATCAATCCCGAACATAGCCAAGCCCGCTATAATTTACAGCAGTTGGAACACTTGCAAAACTGAGAGATTCGAAATATGTATGGCAAGCGGAAGGTAGTAGTTATCATGCCGGCCTACAATGCGGCCCGGACAATTGTTAAGACTTATCTTGAAGTTATGGCTACAGGTATTGTCGATGAGGTGATTATTGTTGACGACGACAGTTCTGATGAAACGGTCAAAATTGCCGCTGGTCTGCCCCATATAAAACTTGTTAAACATTTGTGCAATCTCGGTTATGGTGCAAATCAGAAAACCTGTTATCGGCAGGCTTTACAGGCGGGAGCTGATATCGTTATAATGGTGCATCCTGACTACCAGTATACACCAAAACTGATTCCGGCCATTGTGGCCATGATTGGCAGCGGCGAATATCATTGTGTGCTGGCTTCGCGCATCCTGGGTGGCCGGGCGCTTGTCGGCGGTATGCCGTGGTGGAAATATCTTGCCAACCGCTTTTTGACCTTCAGCGAAAACATTTTACTCGGCACTAAACTTTCCGAGTTTCATACCGGATACAGGGCCTTCTCAGCTGCCCTGTTACGACAATTACCGCTCCACCGCAATTCAGATGATTTTATCTTTGATAATCAGATTTTAGCGCAGATTCACAACCTGGGATATGTTATCGCTGAGGTCACTTGTCCGACTAAATATTTTGCCGAGGCTTCATCAATAAATTTCCGCCGGAGTTTGAAATATGGTTTAGGCTGTATTTTGACCGGGCTGCGTTTTCGTCTGCATCATTGGGGCTGGTGGTCTTCATGGTTATTCTGTAATGAAAAGTAAGAGTATTTTTATGGTGTTGGCGCTTGTCTCTTTTGTTTTAACCGGGCTGGCTTTCTGGTACGGCAGTATGAGTGTTGCCAAACGGATTGAGATGGTGACTATGCGGGCCTATTTCGATAGGGCGCAAAAGGATAAATCGTCCGGTCGTTATCGGATCGCGGCCGCGGCCCGGCGGAAGGCATTGATCGAATACCATAAAGCGGCGAACAAACCGGGTTATTATATCGGCATTGCCGGTGATTTTTTGACGGCCGGCAACTGTTTATGGCAGCATGGCGAGCGCCGCGCCGCTATTGCGGCTTATGAGAAAGGGCTGCAAAATGACCCACATTCTATAAGTTTATTGACCAGTGCGGGTCTCTGTTCGATGCAGTTGGGAGAGTTTGCTTTGGCCGGAGATTTCCTTGCGCATAGTCAAAAAATTTTCCCCAACGATCAAAGAGTCAATCAGGCTCTGCATAAGTTGAACCTGAAAATACCAAGAGGAAAAAATCAATAATGGGGGCTCAGGTTGCAAAAAAGCAGAATCGCGGTTCGCTGGCGAAAATCGGCACTTCCCGGTTTGTACTGTTAAACGGCTTGCTGTTTTTCTTTTTTATGTCACTGCCGCTGGCTTTCTGTAGTGCATTTTCCGCGAGTGGACAACTCTATCTTACTTTGTATGATTTACCGAAGCTCTATCTTGGCATCGGTTTTTCTTTTCTCCTTTTCTCCTTTTTTTGTCTGAACTTAGGTTACGATAAGGTTGCCGCGACCGCGGCGATTACTTTTTTTAAGCACAATTTTGGCTTGAAACTGTTGGGCCTGTTTTTTTCAGGACTGATTCTTTCGCTTTTTCAGACTCTGGTCCCGGCGGCGGCTTTATTAACCCTGGCGCACTATTTTGCTTTATTTCTTCTCTATTTTGCTCTGGCTTGTATTTTTTGTAACCCGGTTCGGCGCTGGTTTGCGGTGTACGGATTGAGTGTTGCTCTGTTTGTCTTTACCGTTCCGGGAATTATTCAGTTTTACGGTTATAAAATTCCCTTTTTATTACCGATTCTGGGGCCGGCTTCAACTTTCGGCTATCGCAATCCGGCGGCGCATTTTATTGCTCTGGTCTTACCTTTTGTGTTTTTTGCCGCCGGCCGGCATTGGCGTATCTGGAATCGTTCAAAAAGACCGTTGCAATTTGCCTTTTTTATGGCATTTATGTTGCTGGCGGCTGCGGCTCTGGCACTGTTGTTTATGAACTACTCCCGGACTGCGATAATGGCTCTTTTGGCGGAAGCTCTGGTCGTTCCTCTTTTCTGGTTCTTCAGCCGAAGAAAGGCCGCCTCTACGGCGACCAGGCAATCTGGGGGTCGGCTGCGTTTAATGATGGTCGGCTTTTTGCTGTTGGCGGTTATTATCAGTCTGATTATGGTCTTTCCCAACAGCCGTAATCGGGTTAAAAGCAGTATTAATAAATTTCAGCAGGGCGGGTTTTCCCGTCTGCTGGAGGCACGTTATTATCACTGGGGCAACTCTTTGATGATGATTAAAGATCACCCATTTTTGGGGGTCGGTCTCGGTAACTGGCGTTTCAGTTATCCCCTCTATTACAGAAGTTTTGCTCAGGATCCGCTGTTTAATTATCAGACTCAGGTGCGTAAAGCCCATAATGACTATTTGCAACTGGCGGCTGAATGTGGTATCCCGGCGTTGTTATTTTTTCTGCTTCTCTGGGGGCGGCAGTTTTATCTTTTGCGCTATGCAACCCCGGCAGCTGATGATGGTGAAGATTGGCGTCCGCCGCTTTTGGCATCGCTGACGGCTTTTTCGGTGATTATGTTTTTTTCATTTCCCATGCAGATGGCCTACAGCCGGATGTTCTGTTTCTTTCTGCTGGCTTTAGGGGAGGCGCGGGCATGGCCGGCATTATCGAAGTAATGGTTGAGCGGGGGCTTATCTCCGCGACTGAATTAAAGAAAATCAACCCCAGCGGCCGCGAACGTGAAGCCCTGCATCGTCTGGCAATCCGTCTCGGCCTGGTTTCGGAGGAGGATTTTCTGGCCCTGGTGGCGGAAGAGCTCAATCTTAGGCAGATCAGCGAACTCCCGGAAAACTATGATATCTCGCCGTTTGCCGATATCTCGCCGCTTTTTCTGGAAGAACACCGCTGTTTTCCTTTAGGTGGTGGTGGTGGTGATGATGATGTTCTTGCCCTAGTCGTCAATGATCCATACGATCATCTGGTTTTAGAGACCTTCAGGCAGCTTTTCCCCGGTCGGCGCATCGAGCTGATTCTCGCCCGGGAGGAGAAAATCAGCGCCTGGATTAAAGCCGGATTCCTGGCCGATGAAGGTCCGGACGAAAGCTCAGACAGCGATGATCTGGCCGAAATGGATGCGGTGGTCGGGCTCGGTGATGATGCCGATCACTTGCGCGATCTCGCCTCGGAAGCGCCGATCATTAAGTTGGTCAATCAATTCCTGACCAAAGCCGTGGAAGAGGGCGCCAGTGATATTCACATCGAACCGCTGGCGGAAAATCTGCAGGTACGCTTCCGGGTGGACGGGGTTCTGCGTGAGCACGCGACCCCGCCGAAACATATTCAATCTTCGATTATTTCCCGGGTCAAGATTATGGCGCGGATGGATATCGCCGAGCGCCGTCTGCCGCAGGATGGTCGAATTCGTATAAAAATTGCCGGTAAAGATATTGATCTCAGGGTCTCCTGCCTGCCGACAGTTTATGGCGAGAGCGTGGTCATGCGGATTCTGGACCGCTCAAATATCTCATTCAGTCTTGGATCGTTAGGGTTTCCCGAACGCGAAAAGAGCGCCTTTGAAGAGATGATCCGTCTGCCCTACGGGATTATTCTGGTGACCGGGCCGACCGGTTCCGGCAAAACCACCACTCTGTATGCCGCCCTTAATACCATCAACGCGATTGATAAAAAGATTATTACGATTGAAGATCCGGTTGAGTATGAACTGGACGGCATTAACCAGGTTCAGGTTAACAGCAAGGCCGGGCTCAGCTTTGCCGGCGGTTTACGTTCCATCGTCCGTCAGGATCCCGATGTCATTCTGATCGGGGAAATTCGCGATCGCGAGACCGCCGATATCGCGATTCAGTCAGCTTTGACCGGGCATCTGGTATTTTCCACCCTGCATACCAACGATGCCGCCGGGGCCGTGACCCGGCTGGTCGAGATCGGGGTTGAAGATTATCTTTTATCCTCTTCCCTGGTGGCAATTATGGCCCAGCGCCTGGTCCGGGTGCTCTGCCCCGCCTGCAAGGAGGCCTTTGTTCCCGATGCGGCTCTGCTTAAACGGCTGAAACTGCCTTTTGCTGTAAGCGCAAGTGAGCCAATTTACCGGGCGCAAGGCTGTAAAGAGTGTTCGTTTTCCGGCTTTCGCGGCCGGGTCGGGATTTTTGAACTGCTGCCGGTGACTGATGCGGTCCGTTCCCTGATTCTTGACAGCCAGAGTTCGCTGGTTTTACGGGAACATGCGGTGGCTAACGGGATGACCCTGCTCCGGGATGACGGCTGGGCCAAAGTTAAAGCCGGCATTACCTCACTCGAAGAGGTCGTGCGCGTGAGCGGGGCGTAAATTTATGCCGGAATTCAGTTATCGGGCCGCCGGCGCCGGCGGGGAAGTAAGTTCCGGGCAGGTAAGTGCCGCGGATGAACGTCAGGCCGCCGCGATTTTGCAGCGTCAGGGCTTGATTCCCCTGCAGATTAAAGTGGAGAGCGGCGCCGCGCAAAATTTACTTTCCCATACCCCGGCGCCGACGCAGAAGTCGCCGCCCCAAAAAGTAAAAACTTCCGGCAGATCGTTGCCGAGTTTTGCCGCCGGGCTTGATAAAATGCCCTGGCGCCGGCCCGGAGTTAAGGAATTAGCCGGTTTTGCCGAAGATTTAGGTTTGCTCTTAAAAGCTGGAGTCCCTTTAAACCGGGCGCTGGTAATTTTGGTTGAACTGATTGAAAAGCCGCTTTTCAGCCGGGTTATGGAGAATTTGCGTGAACAGGTAAAAGAGGGCAGTACCTTCTGGGGCGCTCTGCGCAGTCATCCGCAGATTTTCCCGCCGGTTTTTGTCGGCATGGTCCGGGCCGGCGAGAGTGGTGGTATTCTCGATGCCGCCTTGGCGCGTCTGGCTCTCTATCTTAATGGTATTCGCGAGTTACGGGAGTTTCTGGTCGGGGCGATGATCTATCCTCTGATTCTGACTTTAACTACCGGTGCTTCAATTATCCTGCTGCTCGCTTTTGTCCTGCCTAAATTTGCCGCGATTTTTGCCGATATGGGGGTGGCTCTGCCGACCGCGACTCGGCTGATGCTAGATTGCGGCAACTTTATGCAGGAGTGGTGGTGGGCCCTTATCCTGGGTTTTAGCGCCGTAGTCTGGGGCTACCGGCGTTTTTACCGGAGCCCGGCCGGGCGTCTGCTGATTGACCGTTTGTCGCTGCGCCTGCCGCTTTTCGGGTCAATTTTTTTAAAGATGGATCTTGCCCGTTTTTTCCGCACTTTAGGAGCGATGCTTGCCAGCGGGGTGCCGATTCTTGAATCTTTGTCGGTGGTCGGCGGGGTTATCAATAATCGGATTCTGCAGCAAAAAGTTACTAATCTGCAGGAGAAACTGCGCCAGGGCGCGGTCATCTCCCAGGTTCTGGCGGCCGATCCGATTTTCCCTTCAATGGCGGTCCATATGATCGGGGTCGGCGAGGAGACCGGGAATCTCGATGAAATGCTGGAAAAGCTGGCCGAGATGTATGATCGTGAACTTAAAGTTACCATCAAAGCCTTGACCTCACTCTTCGAACCTTTGGTCATCCTCTTCATGGGCCTGGTCATCGGCGCTATCGTTATTTCCATGCTGATGGCAATCTTCAGCGTCAACGAACTCGGTGGATAAGGTTTGGGAACCATATAATATTAAAAGGAGTTTAACATGCGGCGACGTAAAGAGTTGAAAAATCGGGGTTTTACTCTGATTGAATTGTTGATTGTTATGGTGATTATCGGTTTGCTTGCTTCTCTGGTGGCCCCGACTATGTTTAAGAAAGTGGGCGGGGCCAAGCGGAAAACGGCCCGGGCCCAGATTGAACTTCTGGGAACCGCGCTCGATTCCTATCGCCTCGATAACGATGTTTATCCGACGACGGCCCAGGGACTTGCGGCCCTGCGCGTCAAGCCCGAAGGGGCCAAACACTGGGATGGGCCCTATATGCCGAAAAAGATCCCCAACGATCCCTGGGGTAATAAGTATGTCTATAAATGTCCCGGTGATCATGGTGATTATGATTTGATCTCCTACGGTGCCGATGGCCAGTCCGGCGGCGATGGCGATAAAGCTGATATTAACAGTTGGGAAAATTGATGGCGTCGAAAGGCATTAACCCGAGTGAACGGTAACTTGTCAATTTGGTATTATAGCCAACACCCTGATCGGCAGCGGGGTTTTACTCTGGTCGAACTGATTGTTGTCGTCGCGATTATGGGTATGGGGTTGAGCCTTTTTCTGGGGATTAACTATCGCCAGCGTGAGGCTTTCCGCTGGCGGGCCAACCTGCGTGAGCTTCAGGTTTTTTTGAAGGTTGCCCGCAGTTACGCGGTTTTGGAGCGGCGGGCGAATCCCTGCAGTTTTAATTTTAAGGATAGGACCTTCAGTGAAAAACTGCGCCGGAAAAAGGTCGTCTTGACCGCGGCGGCCGAACTTGTCCTTTCTCCGGAGCAGCAGGCGCTGCGGGACGCTGCGGCATCTGATGATGACGCCGATAATGATAGCGAAAAATCGGAAATCGTCATGATTACTTTTTTTGCTGACGGCGGGGCCGCCGGTGGCCCGATTGCGCTGAAAAGCGGCCGCCGCCACGCGCGGCTGGCGGTCGATGCTTTAACCGGCGCGATTGAGTTGACCGAGCAGGTTGCGGATGCGGGCGCGGAATAGTAATTCAGGCTTCACACTGCTGGAGATGATGGTCGCGGTACTGGTGGTCGGTCTGACGGTGACCACTTTTTTTCAGTTGTTCGGAGCGAGTCTGCGTCTGGAGCGGCGGGGCCGGGGCTTTGATGAAGTTGTGGTCATCGGGCGTCAGACCATGGCCCAGCTTTTGGCCCGGGACCTGCGCAAAGATGAATTTCCCTGGTCCGGTGAAGTTGAGAACTTTGCCTGGGATCTGCACCTGGAACCGGTGGATGTGAAACCCGATGCCGATGCTGATGCCGCTGAAGCAGGCATTCCTCTGCGTTGGGCCAGCGAACTTTATCGTCTGGTTTTCACCATTCAGGATAAAAATCGGCCCGGTCGTCACCTGCGGCTGGTAGCCTATCGTCAGGTGGCCCCCGGATATTTTACTGATGACTTTAAAGAAAAACATATTGCGCCCAAAAAATAAAACAGCAAGTAAAGTAAAGAGAGGTCGAATAGATAGAAAGAGCTGCGCCGGTTTTACCCTGATTGAAATGATCATTGCCATGGTCATTCTGGCATTGGTGGTCACCGTTCTCTATCTCGCTTTTTCGACTGCCGGCCGGATCTGGTCAAAACAGCAGGTTAAAGGCGGTCGCGGCGAGCATGAAGCGGCGTTGATCCGGCTTTTGCACGATGATTTGCAGAATCTGGTGCCGTACAGCTTCAGTTGGGAGAAAGGTGAGGGTTTCTTTTTTGCTTTAGGGCCGCGAACGATTTTTTATGCCACGACCTCCGGTTACGGCGCCCGGCAGCGGCAGGCGGAAGGTCTCTATTTTGCCTGTTGCTATCTTAAAGAGAGCGAAGATAAGGAAGGCTTAAGCCTCTATCTGGTCAAAGAGTTGGGGCCGAAAAAATTTCTCGTGGAGGCTCTGTGGGATTTTATGCGGGATCCCGATAAAAATTTCAGTGCAAGCTCTGAGATCAGTGAAGCTTCTCAACTTGTGCTTGATGGTTTGTCGGCGGCGGAATTTGTTATGGTCGCTGATCCGGAAAAATTGAATCTCCCGGAGGGTGAGATAGAATCAGGAGCTCTGGTTGAAGGCGGGGAAACCCGCAATTTCAATCGTAAAAACCTGCCCGGTAATATTCTTTTCCGTTATGAGAACTCCAATGCTGAGAAACGAAATTTTCTGCTTTCATTAGCTCCCCCGCCGGAGTTACCGAAGAAAGCTAATAAAAAGAAAAAGTAACTGTAACGAATCTGTGTTTATCAGCGTTCATCTGTGGTTAAAATTTGTGGTTAAAAGTTGAAAACCCTGCGTGATAACCGGGGCTTTGCCCTTTTAGCAGTTTTCTGGATCTCACTTTTGCTGGGAATTCTGGCCTTAAATTATGCGACCACGGCCCGGCTTAATGCCGAGGCCGCCCGTAATCGCCGGCTGGGAACCGAACATGATTATCTTTTGCAGTCGGCGATTGCTAAAGGTTATCACGAATATCTGAAATATCGCGCGAACCGTTCGCTGCTGGCAAAAAAAGATGAAGTTGAAGAGCTTTCCGGCGAACCTTTAGAACTCTGGTATCCGCGCTATGAGCCCTGGGAGTGTGAGATTGAGGGGGTCAAGGTCAAGATCAAGATTGCCGCGGAATCCGGTAAATTCAGGCTTGACAACCTTAAAATCGATCGCTGGCGGAAAATTGTCAGCGCCTGCGGGGTTGCTGATGAAGAAGCCCGCGACGGCATTGTCGATTCAATTCTTGACTGGACCGATCAAGATTCTCTCCATCGTTTGAACGGGGCCGAGACCGATTACTACGAAGAACAGGGGCTCGATTACAGTTGCAAGAACCGCAAGATTGATGTAATAAACGAGCTTTTGTTGATTAAGGGGGTTACCTGTGATATCTACGCCGGCGGTAAAGGTCATCCCGGACTGGTCGATCTGCTCTCGCCCTATGGCGCCGAGCGTAGACTCGATATCAACAGTTGCGCACCGCAGGCGCTGACTTTAATTGACGATCTGCCTCAGGACGTAATCAACGAGATTGTTGCCTATCGGACGGCGAGCCCGATAATGAAACTGGCGGAATTAAACGAGCTGATCGCACCTGAATATTTCAGCCTGCTGAATCAATATTTTACGGTCGCCGATTCCGATTATGTCACCATCAGCGCCGCCGAAGCCGGGCGGGAAAATCAGGGCGGCAACTGGTATCGGCAGGTTTTTGCCGTCAACAAGAAAAAATAATTTTTAACCTCTGCGCCCCTCAAACCTCTGTACGAATATTGCTTTTATTTCGCACAGAGAAATAATTTAATTCAACGAACTTACAACTTACAACTTACAACTTACAGCTTATAACTTACAACTTTCATGAATCTACCCTGGTTGCCGGAAACTAAAATTTTACTGGTCGAAAAAGAGCGTTTGCTCTTTTTTCGCCTGCGGCGCGGGCTTGGCGGCCGGGATCAGGTTTTGGAGCGGCAGGAATTCCCTTACGTCCGGCCGGATGATCTCAAAGTCGCGGTTTCGGCGTTAAAAAATGTCTGTCGTCCCCGGCTTGACGACCTGTTGCTTCTGGGGCTGCCGCTCGAAATATTTACGATTGTCCATTTTACCCTGCCTCTGGCCGCGGCTGAAAACCTTGACGATGCCGTGGGTTATGAGTTGATGCGGCATGTCCCGCATGATCTTAAAGGACTCTACTGGCGTTACCGTTGTCAGGAGGAGGACGGGCTTCTGGCGGTGAGCGTCACTTTAGCCCCCAAAACCCGTTTGCGTGAATATCTGGCGCTGTTTACGGCGGCCGGTTTTAATCTGTCGGCGGTATTTCCCAGCCTGTTTCTGCTCGCCTGGATTATGCGTGAACCCGGGCTTTATCTCGGCGGTTGCCCGAAACAGCGGGAGATGGTCTTATTCGATGGTCGGGCTGTAGCTTTTCAGGCTTGTGAAGGTTTTGCCGGGGCGGTTGCGGCGGGCGGTTTTCTGGCTGATAATTTGCCGCTGGCGGAAAATCGCGGTTTAGGTTTCGATAAGGCCTTTCTCTGGTCGGCGGCGACGGATCTTCAAGCCGACCTGCAGAGGTTGCGGCCCGAGTTGGAAACGGAAGAATTAGAGTCGCTGCCGGAAAACCTGCGCCTGGATTGGAGTGCTTTTCCCTATAGTATTGATTTGATTTCACCGGCCGTGCTCAAACGCCGGCGGCTCTGGTTTAAGCTTGAGGTGGCGGCCGCGCTTTTTTTAGTGGCGGCCTTGCTTGGCCAGCCTCTGGCGGTGATTGCCGGTAAGCGCCGGCATCTGCATAAACTGGAAAAAAAACTTACGGTTGTCCGCCGGGAAGCTGACAAACTCAGCGGTATCAGGAAAAAAAATCAGGCTTTAATCGACCATTTTGAAGCCCTGGCGCAACAGGTACGGCAGCAATCGGTGACGATTGACATTCTGAAAGAGTTGACCGAGGTTATCCCGCAGGATACCTGGCTGCGCTCTTTAGCGATCCGCTCTCGGAAGATCTATTTGAGCGGAACCTCAAGCTCGGCCACGACGGTGGTTAAGGCCCTGGAGGATTCACCGCTTTTTAAGGAGGTTCATTTTGATTCACCGGTGGTTAAAAAAGGGACGCATGAGACTTTTAAAATCGTCGTGGATTTGGAATAGTTTTTAAGCTGTAAGCTACTTGAAATTCTGGGGTTTTTTTGGGGAATGGAAAAACTGGAGTACTATATCAATTTTCTTAAACGTCGGGAAGTGCTGCTGGTTGTGGTCGGTATCCTGCTGGTTCTGGTCATCGGCCGGGCCGGACTCGGGTTTTATCAGGCGCAGAACCAGGCGTTAGATGATGAAATTGCCTTGAAAACCCTGCAGTTTGAGAAGTTCAGCCGTCTGGTCGCCCGGCAGCAGGAGTTTGTGGCGCTGAATCAGGCCCTGCAGAAATTTGATCAGGAAATAAAAAACCGGAATTTGCTTGAGGGTGAGACTCCGACTTTGACCGAAGTTAAATTCCAGAATCTGCTCCAGAAACTTGCTCAGGAGAGTTCGGTTGATGTGCGTACCACTAAAGTTCTGCCGGAGATTAAAAAAGGCGCCGTGACCACGGTGCGTCTGCGTTTAAGCTGCCGGGCGGAGATCGGAGCGATCAAGGATTTTCTTATCAAGGTGAATAACAGCGACAAGTTTATCTTTCTTCAGGAGATTGAGGTCAAAACCATCAGTCGGCGGGAGAAACGGTTTTATTATTTTAACGCGGTGATCTCCGCTCTTATCGCATGAATATCGTAACTGTTTAGTGCCTTACAGGTTATTTTCTTGTTTTAAAACAAGAAAATGTTCTGATAAGAGCACTTATTTGCGGGCCGCAAGGCCCTGTTTGGGTTGCGGGAGTTGTTCCCGCATTAGTACCTTACAGGTTATTTTCTGTACCCAAAAAACAAGATTTAATATCAGAAAATGTTCTGATAAGAGTACTTATTTGCGACCAGCGGATTGCCCCTGGGTACGGGCCGCAAAGGTCTGATTTGGTTGCGGGGTTTGTTCCCGCATTAATTTTAAGGAAGAGCATGATTAAATGGGCACCATCCCGGGCCGGGCTCTCGCTGCTTTTTCTGGCTTTGGCGCTTCTGGTTCTGGTTTTTGATCGTCATACTTACAAGCGTTATTCCGGGATTGAAATTGCGGTGCCGGAAAAAAGAGCGGCCGCCGGGACTACTGTGCAGACGATAATCAAGGAACTGGCCTCAACGCTTGCCAAACCGCGAGTTGAAGGGGCCCGCTACGCGGTGGCCGCGGATAAGAATCTTTTTTCTCCCAGCCGTAAAGCGTGGCAGGCTCCGGCCTCGTCGCCGGTAGTCAGGAAGTCGAGTGCGACTCCGAAAGCTCCGGCCCCGACCCGGCGTGACGTGGTGCTTTACGGCACCTATATCTCAGGGAAAACCCGCAAGGCAATGCTCCATTTTAAGCGTTTTCGCAAAGGGCGGATGCTGGTTGCCGAAGGCGCCGAAGCTAGAGATGAAGATAGCGGCAGTGCTTCCCGGCGCAAGACGCCGGTCTATACCGTGGTCAAAGTTGAAGCAAAAAAGGTGACGCTGAAAGATGAGCGCGGCAGTGAGTTCAGCGTAAGTCTTTACGATAACAAAAAGCGGCGGCCGGTTAAAACTGTTAATAAAGCGAATATAAAAGTTGACAAAAGCGCCCCCCGGAAAGCCGCCAAAATAGCAGTTGCCCCGGCCGTTAGAACAGCGGCCGGCGGGGTGGCAGCGACTAAAAGATCTACCGCCCCGGCTTTATCGGCCCGCCAGATTCGTAAACTTTCAGTTGAAGAAAAGGATGCCCTGGTTGCGAAAGGAGTGCTGAAAAAACATAACACTCCTTTTGGTCCGGTCTATAAGCGGGTTCGAAAATAGAATTTATTTAACAGATGATACGTTCGTAAAAAATTACGGAACGGAGAGTTTGGATGCGTATTAACCTTGGATTATTTTTACAGAGCTTACTTGTTCTTTTAAGTGCTTTGCTGCTGACCTCCTGTAATTTTCTGGTGCCGCCGGCAAGTCACTATGCCCTGCCTCCGGGCGGGCTGCTCCAGGATCGACCCTCGCCGACCCAGGTCAGTGCGGCCGCGGAAACCGAGTTGCCGGAGTCGGAAACTGATGATGCGGCTGAGAAAAGTGATCTTTTGCGTAAGCTTGAAGCCCATGAGCAGGAATTTAATCAGCGCTTGCAGAAGTTCAGTACCGGGGCGGTGCCCCCGCCGGCCGGCAGTGAAAAACATCCGGCTCAAGGTGAAATCAAGGGCCGGGAGCAGGTAACCCTGAATTTTGATAATGCCGACCTGATTGAAGTTCTGCGTCTGTTTATGGATATTCTCGAAGAGAACTATACGGTCTCGCAGGGGGTTGGCGGGAAGGTTACCCTGGAGGTTAATGCCAAGCTCAATCGGGATGAGATTTTTGAGCTTTTGCGCGGGGTTTTGCGTATGAACGGCGTGGCCATGGTTAAAAGGGGCCCGTTATGGGAAGTGATGCCGCAGGCCGCGCTGCCGGCCGCGGCGGAAGCCGGGGAGTTGCTGCTGCCGGGCGATGCCAAAAATACCCGGGGCCGGGTGATTCGCGCCTTTCGTCTGCGTTATCTGCCCGGGAATCAGTTTGTCAATATTATCAAACCGTACTTAAGTAAAGGCGCCCAGGTTTATGTTCATGAGGCGAGCGGTATCCTTCTGGTCAGTGACTACAATCATATCCTTGATAAGGTTTCACGGCTGCTGCTGCTTTTTGATACCAGCGTTCTCGCGGGCCTGGAGCAGCGGGTTTACATGTTGAAATATGTTAACGCCGAGGATATGGTCAAAGATCTGCAGCAGTTGACCGGTACTTACGGTCTGGCTCCGGGAAAAGGCAGCAATCCCAATTCCTCCCTGACTTTTCTCGCGCTGCCGCGGGTAAATGAAATCCTGGTCCTCTCCCGTGATGCCGAATCCCTGGATCTGGTCGATGAATGGGTTAATGAGCTCGATCGTGAGGTTACGGATCTGACCACGGAATCGCAGGGCGAGGATATTTTTGTCCATTATATCCAGAATGGGGTCGCGAAAGATATTGCCGCGGTTCTGGAAGGGCTGTTTATGAGCGGGGCTCGGAAAGACAAAGTTAAGGCGAAAGATAAAGATGAATTCCGGCCGCTGGGCCGGCAGCTGCTTGACAATCAGCGTCAGAACCGGCTCGCGGAGGAAAAACTTAAATCCCGCCCCCTGACCGCGGTCAGCGGCACCCTTGAAGGTGATGTCTCCTTTGTCGTTGATGATACGACCAATTCAATCCTGGTGCGGGCGACCGCCAGTGACTACCGCAAAATAAAACCGGTGATCGATAAGCTGGATATCTATCCGAAACAGGTTTTGATTGAAGTGACAATTGCCGAAGTCAAGCTCGATGAGACCAATAAACTCGGGATTGAGTGGAGCTACCTGATGAAAGGCATGGGCGGGACTAACGCCAACGGCCTGGTCGGGGTTGATTCCGGGCTTGGTTTGATCAACAACAGCGGCAAAACCCTGATCGGTTCGGGTTTCAGTTTTCTGGTCAGTAATTCCGCCCGTTTCAAGGCGATTGTCAAGGCTCTGGCTGATGATAACAAGGTTAATATCCTCTCGGCTCCGCAGATTCTGGCCTCCGACGGCGAAACCGCCCGGATTGAAGTCGGCCAGGATGTGCCGACGGTCACCTCAAGTTACCGGACCACCGATTCCGGTTCGACGGCCCAGACCACCGATACCACCATTCAGTACCGGAAGACCGGGATCATTCTCAATGTCACCCCGCATATCAATGATAACGGCATGGTGCGGATGGAGGTTAAACAAGAGGTCAGCCAGGTCTCTGATAAGGTGATTGAAGGTATCAATTCACCGATTTTCGCGCAGCGGGTGGCGGAAAGTATTCTGTCGGCTGCTGACGGCCAGACCATCGTTATCGGCGGCCTGATCCAGCAGAGCCGCAGCAACAATTACTCCGGTGTGCCCTGGCTCGGCCGGATTCCCGGAATCCGTTATCTGGTCGGTTACGAAGGCAAGGAATTCCATTCGGTGGAGCTGATGTTTTTTATTACGCCGCATGTTATTCTTCATGAAGAGGATTCGCTTTTTGTCAGCCGCCCTTTCCTTAACCGCCTGGAAGAGGTCAAAAAGACTTATCAGTAAATTGTTTACGGCTTCCCTCAGCGTCCTGGCGCCGCCGCTCGATTTGATAAGGAGTTCTCGCGTGGGAGACGCAGGGGCGCTGAGAAAAATATATGTTGGACTGTCGGGCCGGTTTTAATCTGTGTTTATCCGGGAGGTATTGATTTTTCTGACGTTTATTGATGGTAACTACGGTTTAAAATTGGGATTTTGCGAAAAAAAACTTAACGAACTTAAATTTTCCTAATAAAATCGGGAAAAATAGCTTGACAAATAAATTGGGACTCGTATAGTATGGCGTTCTAGAATCGTTCAATAGTCGGTAGCAGGGTAATGCCAAACGACCCGCTGGCTGACCCGAAGACCCTCCGAGCCGTTAACGCCAGTATCTTCCGGATATGCGGAGCTTGAGGGAAAGTAAAAAGGAGGTGGGGTTAAGGTTAGGATAATCTGAAGGTTAGTGTCGCGGGGTGGTGACTTACCCCAATAACGTTTTGGTCTATTAGTTTTTTTAAGTTGTTTTAAGTGTTTTAGGGTTATTTTTTTAAGGATCTGTCGTGAAAAACAGGTCACTAACAGACAAATGGAGGAAGCAAATGAGAAAAAGTAGTTTAATTTTGTTGCTGGCCATGGCATTCGTGCTGGCGACCGTGGTTGCAGGTTTCAGTTCGACAATAGTCGAGGGTCCCTGTAAAGAAGTATGTGAAAAATGTTGGGGTTACAATCTTTTCTTTAAAGATTATGAGGGTTGTACTCCCACGACCCAGGTTGCAGCTGGGACTTGTGCCGACTGCCCTTTAATAGACTTTGAGAGTTCATTGGGATACTGCATGACTAATGCTGAATGGGCTGCGAAACTGGCCGGAGCTAAAGTGAGTTGTGAGGATGCCTATTATAATGCTGCCGGTGTTATTTTGAAGGTTTGTGAATGTACGGACCTGCCTGAGGGTGAGTTTGATATCAACAAGAGTTATGGCATAAAAATCGAGATCGTAGAGCCGGCAAGCGGGGTTTATTTCACGGATCGCAATACTTCTGCCGGGGCATTGTTGCCGAATTGTGATTTTGCAGATTCTTGTGACGCCGCTGGCGGCGCTGCGAATCAGCATATCTATGTGGCCAGTCTTGGCGATACTACGAACGAAGCTAAGTTTTGTCCTGATTGCAGTGATGCGACAGTTTTTGAAATGGGATATGAAGCGGTTTCGGGAAGCCTGTTTACCGATGCTATGCAGCCTGAGAGTGGCGCTGAGTGTTGTCTCGACTGTCAGGTAGCCCTGGCCACCGCGGTGAAATCTACCTGTAATATGCCTTTCATGTTTGCCCAGTCTCCCTACATCATGGTAGATATTCCGACCATGGTCTGGGATCCGAAGAAGGTTGCGGATGGTGATGTTGTCAAGGTTAAAGTAACGATTCTCGGCGATGCCGGCGATGAAGTCTGCTCTGATTGTACCGAACTTTGCAGTTGTGTTGTCGAAGTTGGTATCAAAGG
>WFRP01000219.1 GCA_015486505.1 Pseudomonadota bacterium
GCTAGGCGTTAAGATTTCTGTTTTTCCTTACGCTCGCTGCGCCCGCCTCGCAAAACTCGCTTACGCTCAAACAGTTGCAATGCTAATGGGCTCCCGCTCGCTTCCGAAAAACAACGAAATCGTTTCCGCAACCGCTTACGAAAAACCACCCCCGCCCCCGCCAGAAGGTGGGGGGGGGTAAAATTTGACTGAATAGTTACATTATTTAATCACAATGCCTTAAGTTTTTCAAACTCACGGCTTTGTGGCTTGTCAAGTTTTATGGATTTCAATTTTTCGGTAATTTTATCCGCCGTTGCCTGATCTTTTTCCGCCTTGGCCAGACGCAGGGCCGCCAGCAGGGCTTTTCCGACAATATGCCGCGATTGCGGATAAAGATAGCTTATGCGCAGATATAATTTGCGGGCGGCGCTGATGCGGCCGGCGGCCTCCAAAGTTGCAGCGCTTTTCAACGCGGCGGCGGCGGCCGCCGCCCGGTTCGGATTATGGGTGGCTTTATCGTAAAAAAACAAGGCTTCATCATACTTTTTCTCAAACGCAAAAATATCACCCAGCCCGACAAAAGCGATAAAAGACCGGGCCTCACCACCGGATCCGTTTTCAACCACTTCAAGGTAGAACTTACGCGCCTGCGGGTAATCGCCCGACTGCTGATAGATGCGGGCTTTCAGCAGTTTTAATTCCTGCTTAAGATCAGGGTCGGGACAGCCGTTTTCCGCCAACGCCTCAAGTTCTGCCAGAGCCTCTTTAATTTTCCCCTTAGCGAAAGCATAACGGGAGAGATACAAACGGCAATCACAGTCATATTTACTTTGCGGAAAACGCTCCAGCAGGCGTTGACAGTCATCCCGGGCCGCCTGATCGCGGCCTTTTTTAAGATCAAGCTTAAACATCCGAAAAAGGGCCTCAAGCTGCAGATCCGCGGCGTAATCACCGGACTCAATCTCGTGCAGAAGCGCCGTCAATTCCGTTTCACGCCCCTGCCGCTGATAAAGATCCGTCAACAGCAGCATCAGCGGCACCGTATATGACGACTTCGGAAAACGGTTAATAAAATTCGGCACCTCAATCTCAAGATAAGGAAATTTATCCTGATTATAGGCTAAAAGCAGCAATCCGTAACTGGCTTTTTCATCGATTTCGGTATCCGGCCAAAGTTGTTTGGCTTTCAGGTAAACCAGTTGCGATTTAAGATATTTGCCCTGATTAAAGTAACTCTCGCCCATACGAATCAGGGCCTGGCCGCTGAGTTTGAGCTGAGGATTTTCCGCGGCCAGTTTTTCATAAACCGCGATGGCTTCAGGATAGCGCTCAAGACTGAACAGACTTTCACCCAGATTGAAGCGGATTTCAGCCGCAAGCTCAGGGTCAATTTTAACCGCGGAAGATTCCAGTTCAGTAAAGATCGCGGCAGCGGCTTCAAACTCGCCCCGCCTTAAAGCCAAAAGCCCCTGATAATTGCGCACCCGCGGCAGGAATTTACTCTGCGGCCAACGGTTCGCGAACAGGGTCAGCAGGGCATCGGTTTTCAGGTCTTGATGCAGATCAAACAGGGCTTCGGCCCGGTTAAGCTCCGCGTTCTGAATAACTTCAGTATTAGCTTTGGTCTCTTTGACAATTTTGAGAAAAGCGGAAAAATCACTGTCCGCCATCATGAAATTGCCGCTTTGCAAGGCGGCCCAGCCCCGTTCATAGAGAATATCCGCCTGCTGAGTTATAGCAAAATCAACCGGAATCCGCCGCAGAAGGTTCAAAGTCCGGGCATACTTACCCATCTGATTCAAAGTCCGGGCCAAGAGAAGATAAGTCCGATAACGATCAGCCCGGGATTTAATCCGCCCTTTTTCGGCAAACAAAGACTCCAGAACCGCCAGAGCTTTCGGAAAATCAGCCGCCGAATATAAAATCTGCGCTTTTTCCAGACGCAAAACCACCAGCACATCATCGGCCTGAGGCCGCCCGGGAGTTGAAAAAGCGGAAATCCCGGCAGCCAGGGTCTTTAGAGCCTGCGGCTGCTCACCCACGGAGGCCTGAATCCGGGCGAGACGACGAAAATCATCGGCCTTGAGTAAAGCGGTCGGAAAATCAGCAATCAATTCCGCCCCGAGGCCGGCGGCAGTTTTCAAGTCGTCGGCCTCGGCAAAGGCGGCAGCCAACTCCCGCAGAGCGGCGGCCGCAACCGGAGCCTTGCGTAAACGCACCGGCCGCTGCATATACGTTGTCCGGGCGGCTTCAAGTTTCGGCTGTTTAATCTGGGCTAAGATCTCTCCCAGAAAAGCCAGCGGCACAACATCGTCAACCCCGCTGATTTCATTCTGCAGTTTTCTGAAAATCGACTCGGCTTCACTATATTTCTTAACGAAATAGCAGCACCAGCCCCGGGCCAGATCGGCCTGGCGTTTAAGCATATCCACACCGGCAGCCGGAGCCGGCATCGTTTGCAGATATTTAAGCGCGGCCTTGTAGTCACGCTGATTAAAGGCAATTGTCGCCAAACGATAAAGTGCCGCCCGGTACTCGGCGGCGTCGGGATAAGCAGCCGTCAACTGCAGCAGCACCGCGCGGCCGGCCGTCGGTTCCGCGCTCTGAAAAAGCGCTTCACTTTCCCAGAAAAGCGCGGCTGCAGCCAAACGCCGCTTCGGACTTTCAGCAGCGATTGTAAACCATTTCGCGGCGGCGGCAAAATTTTTCTCCCGATAGTCAAGCCAGGCCAGGGAGTAACAGGAAAAGTGATAGAAACGATGCTCAGGCAATTCAGCAACCACGGCAAAATGTTTCCGGGCTTCAAGATATTTCTCCTCCCGGAAATCAATCTCCCCTAACCAGTAATGGAAATCCGGAACCAGTTCGGAATCCTTGAATTTCTTCAGCCCCGCGACAAAATAGCTGCGGGCCTCACCCAACAAACCTTCAATATATTTTTGCCGGCCGCTGCGATAATAACCTTCCGCCCCGTTGAAGCCCCGGGCCAACGCGGCGGTCAGCGAATTACGGTAAGCACAGCCGGGGGCCCGGCTCGAAGCCGTTTCCCAGCCCGGCCCCGAGCCTGAAGTTTCGGGGTTAAGGATTACATTATCAGCCACCGGCTCAAGTTTCAGCCCCGGCGCCAGCTTGGGCAGCAGCCCGAAATCGCGAAAGCCCTCCAACCGGGCGCTATCCTCCCCAACCACCACAACTTCAGGAAGGTTGAGACCGTCACCGGACTGATTGGAAAAAAGCGGCTGCCAGTTAAAAAGAAAAATCAGCAGCATAAGCCAGGCGAGAATATTTTTTACCTGAACCATAAAACTCTTATATTTTCACATGCAGCTGTTGTTTATCCGATACCAGTTCGTGGCCGGGAAACAACATCTGGGCTTCACCCAGAGTAAAACGGCCGGAGACAATCCACTCTTTCAGGATTTCGGCGATCTCCAGCGCCCTTGAATAACTTGAAAGCGGGGTTGCCGGGGTCGGTTTGCCGTTTACTTCAATCGTGCCGCTTTTCAGCTCGGCATAACTGACTTCGCCGTAACTGCGGGAAACCGCCAGCGGATAGTCGTAACCGTAATCAATTATCTGGGTATAGATATCTTCATCACGCACCGCGGTAAATTCCGCCATCCGCTCATTTATAATCGGAATCGGGACCCCGACCCCGAGGGCGAGGCTGCAGCCATAACCGAGCATACTGACCCCGACCACCCATTTCGGCGACATCTGTTTGAGATCGCCGGTCAACATCAAAGTTCCGGCTCCGCCTTTCACCACCCCGTTCGCCCCCCGGGGCTCATCCGGGTTATGCTGGGTGCCGCTCCAGGTCACAAAACCGGTACCGCCGCCCAGGAAAATTTTGGTTCCGAGACCGGTGGTCAGATAGTAAGGATCATTGAGCAGAGGGCTCAACTGGCCGGCACTGCAGTAAGTGGCGTTACCGGCTTTAGGCCGCAAGACGCCCATATAGGTATATATCGTTTTCGCGGTCAGGTTGACCGCGCAGTTATAGTTCTGGTAGGCGTTGCGCGGATTACATAAAATCGCGCTCGGCATTGAATCAAGGTCGATCTCCTTATCCACCTCTTTCTCCGGGTAACAGTCGGTGCCGTAGCCTTCCATATGGAGCTTAACCTTTTTCCCGGCAACCAGATCCTGAATCACGTGGCCGCCGCCGTAAAGAAACCGGCCGGGATGGATTTTATTCAACGGATCATTTGCATCCGGCTCGGTCGCGCCAATATAGAAATCCACGGCCGCGATCCCGCCGTAAGCCGGCACCTGATTGAAACTCGCCCGGCTCGCCCGAATCTTGGGCGCGGTATGACCGACATTAAGAAAAGCTCCGGATGAACACATCGGCGCAAAAGTACCAGTGGTAACCACATCAACCTGGCGGGCCGCGGCTTCGGCCCCGTCTTTTGCGACAATCGCGATCATCTCCTCGGCATTAACAACCACCACCTTGCCGTTTTTAATCTTATCGTTAATCTCCTGAATCGTTTTTTGGACTTTGTAAGCCATTTTATCTAACAACTCCCGTTTAATACCAGCGCAAAAAGTTCATCCTGGCGTTTCTCCAGCAAAGCCGCGACTTCCGGCTCTACATCAATATGTTCGTAACCTAAAAGATGAAGAAGCCCGTGGATAATATAGTAAACCAGCCCCTCCTCCAGGGTATATCCCAGAGAGCGGGTTTCCGGCCCGACCGTCTCAACCGAGACCACCACACTGCCTAAATGACCACTCTCCTTATCCAGTGGAAATGATATCACGTTCGTCGGCCGGGAACGACTAAAAAATTTTTCATTAAGCTGAGTAATCCGCTCGTCGTCAACAAGTTCGATCTCGATAGCCGAATCGGCAATTTCCAGATCCTTGACAACCGGCCGCAATAGTGCGCGCAGTATATCGATATCCGGCGTCGCGAACTGCTGTTTATCCAGGATATAAAGCGCCATTTTTAAGCGTCATTACCATATTGTTCATAAGCTGTAATAATCTTCTGCACCAGGGGGTGGCGCACAACGTCAGCCGCACTTAAATAACAAAAACCGATACCTTTAACACCTTTTAGAATATTTTGCACTAAAAGGAGTCCGGATTTTTGTTCACCCAGAAGATCGGTCTGGGTCACATCGCCGGTAATTACCGCTTTTGACGAAAAACCCAGACGGGTTAAAAACATCTTCATCTGTTCGTTGGTCGTATTCTGGGCTTCATCGAGAATCACAAATGAATCGTTCAATGTCCGGCCCCGCATAAAGGCCAAAGGCGCTACTTCAATAACGCCTTTTTCAAGCAGCTCCCGGGCCTTGTCAATCGGCATCAGATCATACAGAGCATCATAAAGCGGGCGCAGATAAGGATCAATTTTATCGGCGAGATCACCCGGCAGAAACCCTAAACGCTCACCCGCCTCAACCGCGGGCCGGGTTAAAACAATCCTTTCTACCTGATGCTCATTCAGTGCGGCAATCGCCAGCGCCATCGCCAGGTAGGTCTTGCCGGTACCGGCGGGTCCGACGGAAAAGACAATATCATGGCGGCGGACCGAATCGATATAAAATTTCTGCCCCGGACTCTTCGGCGAGATAAACCGGCGCTTGCCGCCCTGCCCCTTAATATAAACTTTGTCTAAAAAAATCTCCTGGAGCAGGGCCCCGGAATCGGCGGATTTAATCCGCCAGGCGTAATCAATATCAGAGGCAAAAAGCGGATAATCCGCCGCCACCAGAGCATACAGTTCCCGCAGGACATCAAGAACCAGTTCGGCTTTAAGGTTATCCCCCTCGACCATCACGGTGGTCCCCCGGGTATTGATCCTGACCCCGGCGTATTCAGCTAAACGTTTGAGATGCTCCCCGCCCTCACCGGCAAGGGTCTGCAGAATGTCGGAATCGACAAATTCATACTTCAACAAAGATATTATCTCCCCTCAGCAGGCGCATTACCGGATTCAATTTTCGCCAGAAACGCAAGCATCTCATCAACGGCCCCGGCAACCTCGGGCAGAACCTTCTGATAGTTACCCTCATATTCACTGGCGAGATCGGCATCACCGACATCAGTCACCCCGCGTAAAACCAGGGCCGGAATGCCCATCCGCCGGGCCACCCGAACAATCGAGGCCCCCTCCCAGTCGGCAGCCAGGGCCTGATAACGCCGGAAAAGATCATCTCTAACCGCCGGGGTATCAGCATTCCGGTCAGCCGAAGCCAGCGGCCCGATCCTGAAATCGCTAAACCGTTTTTTAAGCCTTGACAATAATTCCGGCTCACAATCGGTGCGCGGCACGCTTTTGTGGTCACTGGCAAAATCATACTCGATCACTTTCTCCGCCAGAATCAAATCACCGACTTCAAGCCCCGGTGCCAGGGCCCCGCAGGAGCCGAAATTCAAGACCAGATCGGCGGCAAAACGGTCGATCAGCAGCTGGGTTGTCGCCGCCGCCATCACCTTGCCTAAGCCGGAAGTTGTCGCCACCACCTCTTTCCCGGCCACCGTGCGCCGGTAAAAATTGCGCCCGGCAACCTTCTCCAGCCGCCAGTTCCCCAAGCTTAAAAGGGGTTTCAATTCATGCCGCAACGCCGCGATTAAAGCAATTTTTTTGAACATACCCAGCTCATACCAATTGATTTAAAAATTCGGCGATAGCTTCAGGATCAAGACGGGCTTGCGCGGCCCCTAAACGGGCGGCCTCTCCGGGCATCCCATTAACCACCGAACTTGTCTCGTCCTGAGCAATGGTTATTTGACCGCGCCGGCGCATAGCCAGAAGCTCGAGCGCGCCGTCCCGGCCCATGCCCGTCAGCAATATCCCTAAAGCCGCCGGCGCCTCAGGCCGCGCCAGCGAACTGAAAAGTCTGGCAACGGCCGGCTTGACATTATATTCCGCCGGACCTGAGTTCAGACCTAAAAGATTACCGGGAACAAGCTCAAGATGATAATTATCGGGAGCAAAATAGATATGGCCGGGAAGCGGCTTTTGCGTTGATTCCACAATCTTCAGCGGCAATTCGGTACAGGTTTGCAACCAGTTCAGCATTCCCATCAAAAAACCCTCAGTAATATGCTGAACCACCAGAATCGGTCGCGAGAAATCGGCCCTTAAATTTGTTAAAATCCTTGCCAGAACCGGCGGTCCCCCGGTCGAAGCCCCGATCGCGATCAGTTCCGGCGAACATTTGCCCAGACTGCGCAGAAGTTCAGAGTCAATCCGCGGATTGCCCCCTGCAGCCAAATCAGCAACCGAAGTTGAGGGCTGATGACGGACAACCTTGACATCGGCCATCAATCTGACTTTGTGCAGGAGATCTTCAACCATCGCCCGGGCCCCGGAAGCTCCCGGACCTTTCGGTTTGACCGCCACCGCCAGCGCCCCGGCCGCAATCGCCCGGCATGATTTTTCGGTTAAATTATAATTCAGATTGGCACTGCAGATGACAATCGGCACCGGATTTTCCACCATAATCCGCCGGGTCGCTTCAATCCCGTCGAGATTGGGCATCTCGATATCCATTATCACAACCTGCGGTTTAAGCGACTTGACTTTGGCCACCGCGTCGAGACCATCAACCGCGACCCCGGCCAATTCAAGCTCCGGATCGTCTTCAATCAACGCGCTTAAATATTCCCGGATAGTGCTTGAATCTTCAACGACAAGTGTTGCGATCATAAGGACAGCCCCGGATAAAGAGAACTGACGACCCGGTTGCGGCCGGCGGCTTTGGCTTCATACAGGCAACGATCGGCAAGACCCACCATATCGAAAGCTGTAATTTTTTCTTCCGCCAGACCGGAATCCGGCAGGACCGCGACCCCGAAACTGGCGGTAATTGAAAATTTGCCACCACTCCCGTCACTAACCGCAAAAGCGGCAACCGCCTGCCGCAGACGTTCACAGACCTGCCGGGCACCCTCCAGATCGGTCTCCGGCAGAACCACAACAAACTCCTCGCCCCCATAGCGGGCGATCCAATCGATGCCGAAACGCAGGTTCTCCTGTATAGTTGCAGCAAATTTCTGCAAAACCTCATCGCCAATCTGATGACCGTAATTATCGTTAACCCGTTTAAAAAAGTCGAGATCGCAAAGCACCACGCTCAACCAGCGTCGATAACGCAGCGATTTTTGACATTCATTGGTCAATTGAGTATCGAGATAACTCCGGTTAAAAACCTTAGTCAAATGATCGGTATTCAACAACCGGGAGATCTCCCGATTACGTTCTTTCAAGGTCTGCTCCAGGGTAAGAATACGTTTGGCCGTCATCAACCGGGCCATAAGTTCCGCCGGTTCAATCGGTTTAACCAGATAATCGTCGGCACCACCTTCCAGACCTTTAACAATTTCCTCTTTGGAACTCTTGGCCGTCACCAAAAAAACATAGATGTAACCATCAGACATCTGCTGCCGCAAAGCCCGACAGAATTCAATCCCATCCATTTTCGGCATCACCCAGTCCGTAATCACAATTGAGAAATTGCCCTGGTCCAGAGCTTCAAGTCCTTCGACACCATCCTTGGCCACCGTAACCTGATACCCCTCGGCCTCCAGCAGAAA
>WFRP01000220.1 GCA_015486505.1 Pseudomonadota bacterium
GTACCTTACAGGTTATTTTCTTGTTTTTTTCGACAGCTTTTTTCAACTGTAAAAACAAGAAAATGTTCTGATAAGAGTACTTATTTGCGGGCCAAAAAGCCCTGTTTGGGTTGCGGGAATTGTTCCCGCATTAGTACCTTACAGGTTATTTTCTTGTTTTTTTCGACAGCTTTTTTCAACTGTAAAAACAAGAAAATGTTCTGATAAGAGTACTTATTTGCGGGCCATCTGATTGCCCCTGGGTAGGGGCCGAAAAGGTTCGATTGGGTTGCGGGAGTCTGTTCCCGCATTAGCATTGCAAC
The DNA here is from genome assembly GCA_015486505.1 of Pseudomonadota bacterium. GTDB lineage: Bacteria > Desulfobacterota > Anaeroferrophillalia > Anaeroferrophillales > Tharpellaceae > Tharpella. Next base: position 303 of record WFRP01000220.1, read on the forward strand.
TGTTTGAGCGTAAGCGAGTTTTGCGAGGCGGGCGCAGCGAGCTTAAAGGAAAAACAGAAATCTTAACGCCTGGCGGAAAAAAACCGCGCCCGACCCCGAATTCGGCTGAATAGTTACAATAAAAGGCGGGTCAGAGGTTTAATTGCGGCGCGCCTGAAAAAAAACAAAAACCCGAAGCTAAACCAGCATTTTTCAGGAGGTTCGACTTCGGGTTTTATTGTTTTTTGGGGTGAGTAGAGGGATTCGAACCCTCGGCCTCAGGAGCCACAATCCTGCGCTCTAACCAACTGAGCTACACCCACCATAATAAAAATGCCTGCCCCAAGAGCAGAGCGATGAACAGGGAAAGAACAAGGCTTAAAGCCCTCATTTTCCCAAGGCGGAACAAACTGATGCGAGAACAGATCCCGCAACCCAAAAGAAAATTTATGGCCCGTACCCAGGGGGACTTCCGCTGGTCGCAAATAAGTACTCTTATCAGAACATTTTCTGATTATTAAATCTTGTTTTTTGGTGCAGAAAAAAACCTGCGGAATACTAATGGAAAAGAACCATTCTGTCAACCTGATTTTTAACCGCATCGTAACAATCACAACAATAATGACTTCACAAAAATTATGAAAATCCTCATTCACTGCTGCTGCGGCCCCTGCGCCATCTACCCGGTCACCCGGCTTCGCGACCAGGGCCACAAGCTGCGAGCCTTTTACTACAACCACATTCACCCCTATACCGAGTGGCAAAAACGCCGCGAAACTCTGGCGGAATGGGCGGAAAGCGTGAAATTGCCGCTGATTGTTGATGAACGTTACGAGTTGGTTAATTTCCTCAAAAATTCGCTCTTCCGGGAGCAGGAACGCTGCCGGTTCTGCTATCAGGACCGCCTCGAAAAAGCGGCGCGGATCGCCCATAAAGGCAAATTCGAGGCTTTCACGACAACCCTGCTTTACAGCAAGTTCCAACAACACCAGGCCATCCGTGATATTGGTGAAAATCTGGGCCGCCGCTACGGCGTCAAATTTTACTATGAAGATTTTCGCAGCGGCTGGAAAGAAGGCATCGAACGCTCTAAATCTGAGAATATGTACCGGCAGCAGTATTGCGGCTGTATCTTCAGCGAAGGCGAACGCTATCTCGGTGCCCGGAAACTCTACAGCTAAAAAAGATTCGGCGTATTGCGCAGGCGGGCGACGACCCTCTCCCGACCGATGGTGGTGACAATTTCAAAAAGTCCGGGGCCGGCGAGCTGGCCGGTGATTACGGTTCTGACCCCGTTGATAATTGCTCCGGGCTTAACCTCAACTTCTTCGGCTAAAGCCCGCATCTTGTCTTCAATCGCGGCGGCGCTGAAATCCTCAAGTTTCTCCAGGCGCTCGGCCAGCTGCGGCAGCCATTCAGCCAGGCCGGGGAATTTATCCAGATTCCGCTTCCGGGCTTTAGGCTCGATTTCATACTGAATTTCATCGCTGAAATAGGGTTTCCCCAGAACCGCAAAATCGGTCAGCAGGTGATAACGGGCCCGGATCAGATCGACGGTATCAAGAAACCATTGACGTTTATCCCCGGCATACTCATCCCGCCACAAACCGGCCTTTTCCAACTCGGCCCGGACATAAGGCTCAAGTTCCGTCAATGCCATTGTTCTGATGTAATGGGCATTCATATTGATGGCTTTGGGGTCGGTAATAAATTTGGGATCGTTTTTATTGACATTAAAAACCGAATTGGCCCGGTTCATTCCCGCGAAAGAAAAGGCTTCCAGCAGTTCTTCATAAGAAAATATCTCTTTTGATTCAGGATTCGACCAGCCCAGCAAAACCAGGAAATTAACCAGCGCCCAGGGCAGGAAACCGTGATCACGATAGAAATGAATCGCCACCAGTTCGCCATGGGTCCGTTTGGAAATTTTGGCTTTTTTCGGGTCCAGGGTCAAGCTCATGTGAGCAAAAACCGGCAGTTTTTTACCGAGCGCCTGATAAAGCAGGATCTGTTTCGGGGTATTGCCGAGACCGTCCTGACCGCGAATCACATGGCTGATGCGATCACGGGCGTCATCGACCACATTCGAAAGCAGATAGAGCGGCTGGCCGTTGGCCCGGACAATCACAAAATCTTCAATATCCTGATAACGTTTAGTGATCGTACCGTAAACCGCATCAGCAAAAACCACAGCCCCGTCACCCTCCGGCACTTTTAGACGGATAACATAGGGCTGACCCGCGGCTTCACGCTCGGCCACCTCCGCCGCCGTCAGTTTACGGCAGCTGCGATCGTAACGAAAATCCTCTTTATTGGCCCGGGCAATTTCCCGTTTCGCCTCAAGTTCCTCTTTTGAGCAGAAACATTTGTAAGCGTGGCCTGACGCCAGCAGAGCCTCGGCGGCGGCAATATGCTCCTTAATAAAATCGCTCTGGTAATAGGGCCCTTCATCACAATCAATCCCGAGCCATTTAAGACCGTCTAAAATCCCCTGAATCATCTCACTGGTCGAGCGCTCAGTGTCGGTGTCTTCAATCCGTAAAATCAGTTTACCATTATTCTGCCGGGCGTAAAGCCAGTTCAAAATTGCGGTGCGGGCCCCGCCGATATGCAGATAACCCGTCGGACTCGGCGCAAATCGCACTCTTACTTCATCGCTCATTATTTTGCCTTTTGTCTAAATTTGAGAATTGATTTTCAAAACCGCCATTGATGAGCGCCTCTTAACACACAAGCCGCCGAAATTTCAACCAAAGGCTTGCTCCGGAAGATGATTTTTGTTCCCTCTGATTTATTTTTATGTTAAAAGAGGGGCCCCACTGAAAAATTTAGCTGAATTTTCTGTAACTATTCAGCCGAATCCGGGGTCGGGCGCGGTTTTTCTCCGCCAGGCGTTAAGATTTCTGTTTTTCCTTTAAGCTCGCTGCGCCCGCCTTGCAAAACTCGCTTACGCTCAAACAGTTGCAATGCTAATGCGGGAACAGATCCCGCAAC
>WFRP01000221.1 GCA_015486505.1 Pseudomonadota bacterium
ACGATGGTAACGATGGTGGCGACAATTTTAAAAAAGAGTTCTCTCATAATTTTAAGACCGTTTTTGTTTGAGGTATGTTTGGGGGGATTTTTTACGTTTTAAACGGGCGACCTTATAGCACTGACGCAAGGTTAAGCGCAAGCGGTCATTGCCGGGAAGTTTTCCGGTTTTTCTCGGCTGTGATTTATTGAGGTTTACCGCTGGTGGATTTGTCTGTAACAAGATGTTTTATGTTCGGATATGGTTGAAAATAGTTGTTGTTTTTGTCCTCTATTTTTATCGAGTGCTTGACAAAAATATTAAAATCTGAAAGTATCCCCACGGGTCGATGTTTTGGAATGGTTACGGTCCAGTAGCCATAATGATTTTGGATGACCGTTTATCGGCCTGATGCGGGAATAAATCTCGCAACTTCAAACATGGCTTTGCGGCCCGCACCCAGGGGTACTTCCTCTGGTCGCAAATAAGTGCTCTTATCAGAACATTTTCTGACTGTTAAATCTTGTTTTTTGGTGCAGAAAATAACCTGTAAGGTACTAAATTTTTGTAGGATGGTTAATGACACCCGGAATTGATGACAAAAAAGGCGGCTCTCAGCAACTTGTCAAAGTCTTGATCGTTGATGATTCCCGGCTTATGCGGACAGCCCTGAAGAAACTATTTTCAGCGGATTTGCAGATTGAAGTTGTTGGTGAAGCTGCTGACGGGAAGGAAGCGTTGGCTTTGCTTCCCGGACTTCAACCGGATGTTATTACCCTTGATGTAAATATGCCGGAGATGGATGGCCTTTCCACTCTGAAGCATATAATGATCAAACAGCCGACGCCGACAGTGATGATCAGTTCACTGACAACCGAGGGGGCGACCAAGACCTTTGACGCTTTAAGATTCGGAGCTATCGATTTTATCAGCAAACCTTCCTCAGTCGGCGGTGCCGCCGCTGCCCCCCGGGAATCCGATATTACGCATATAATCAAACTTGCCGCTTCCGTCAGGATAAAAAATGTTCGCCGGTTTCGGGTTCGGGAGCAGTCGGCGGCCGCTGTCGGACTGCAGGAGTCGGCGATTAAATTCGGTGTCGTCTTCGGGGCATCCGAAGGCGGCTACAGCGCTCTTCTGAAAATTATTCCCCAACTCAACTCGGCGGCGCCGGCCGTATTTATCGCGGTTCTCCATGTGGCGCCGCCGTATGTTGATGCCTTTGTCAATTATCTTAATCGCTATAGCAAAATCGCGGTAGAAAGGGCGACCGACGGGACTCAGCTTCAGAGTGGTACCTGCTATCTTGCCGCCGGGTCTGAGTATATAACTGTGGTCAGGGAAAAGTCGAAACTTGTTTTGCGGGTGCATCCGTCACCCTTTCCGGACCGGCGCGGGGCGATAAATATGTTGATGCTGTCGGTTTCAGAGATTATGGCGGAAAATGCGATCGGGGTTGTTTTGACGGGGCAGGAACAGGACGGCGCCGAAGGTGTGACTGAAATTGCCCGTATGGGTGGTCAAGTTATCGTGCAGGCGCCGAAGACCTGCTTATTTAAAGAGATGCCGGAGACGGCTTTAAGATTATGTGACTCCAGTCGGATTATTCCTGATATTTACATCGCTGATGCGATAGATACACTTTTGTCAGAAACCTTAAAAAAAGAGGACGAAAGCTATGTTGAAAAATCTTAAACTCAGGGAAAAATTTATGATTCCCGGTGCTTTGATGACGCTGATACCGATGCTGGTTCTAGGCTACATCGCCAACCAGCAAAGTAAAGAAGGTATCAGACTGGCAGAGCAGGAGACCGTCAAACTCGCTAAAACCGACCTGGATGATATTGCCAGAGGGGTTTATAATATGTGCCGTCTTCAGAATGATCTGCTGCAGAAAAATCTGCGGAGTAATCTGGCGGTTGTCCAGAAACTCATCAGAGATAAAGGCGGCCTGCGGGTGACTTCTGAAAAAGTTACCTGGAAGGTGCTGAATCAGGATACTCAGGATACAGCAACCGTTACTTTGCCGCAGTTGTTTATCGGTAAAACCGGTTTGCGGCAGGAGCGTGATCCGAACAGCCCGATTCCGATAATTGGTGAATTGCAGAATCTTGTCGGCAATACGGCTTGCACAATTTTTCAGCGAATGAACCGCAAGGGGGATATGCTGCGTATCGCTACCAATGTGAAAAAGGACAGCTCAAGGCAGGTCGGGAGCTATATTCCGGCTGAACTCGCCGACGGTAAAGCCAATCCGATGATTAAAACCGTCATCAGCGGTCGACTCTATAACGGCAGCACGACAATCAGAAACCAGGTTTATCTGACGATAAGCAAGCCGATTCTTGATAGTAAAAATCAGGTTATCGGTATGTTGGAAATCGGTATTCCGCAGACCTCCAAAAAATTTCGTCAGGCCCTTTATGATATTAAGATCGGTAAGACCGGTTACCTGTATGTGCTTGATCGCCGGGGCCATTATGTGATTTCTAAAGACGGACTTCGGGATGGAGAAGATATCTCCCATGTTAAAGACAATAACGGCCGGTTGATTATCAAGGCTCTGGTTGATCTCGGTACATCCTTGAAACCCGGAGAAATCGGAGAGGAAAGTTATCCCTGGAAGAACAAGGGCGAAGCCAAAGCCCGAATGAAGATTGCCCGTTTGATCTATTTTGCGCCGTGGGACTGGGTTATCGGTGCCAGTTCTTATCAGGATGAGTTTACGGCAGCAGCAGCCAAACTTGAAGGTCTGAGTAAAAATAATCAGATGATTTTCTGGACTATTATCGGGATTACCTCACTTGTCGGAACCATCATCTGGTTGCTGGTGTCGTGGGGAATTGCCAATCCTATCCGGAAGATCGCGAATTTAATTAACCTTTCCGCCCGGGAGCACGATTTGACGATAGTTGTTCCGGTTCCCGGTAAAGACGAACTCGGGCTGATGGCCGGAGAATTCAACCGGATGATGAGGGTGTTGAACGAAGCCTTTCTGATGGTTTATAAATCAGCGCAAAATGTGGCTAAATATGCCGGCAATGTTAATCAGCGGGCCGCTGCCAATCAGAAGCGCGCTGAAACTCAGGCCCAGCAGATGCAGAAGGTTCAGGCGACGGTTGAAGATATGCGGAGCACCGCCCAGGAAGTCGCAAGTCTGGCCGAATCGCAGAAAGATTCGGCGGCGATCTCCAATAGCAAACTGCGGGAGTTAGTGGAAACCATGCAGACCGTAACCGATGCCTCCGGCAGTCAGCAGGAAGAGGTGACCACGGCAACGGAACGGGTGCAGGCTATGGGTGATACCGGTACTCAGGTTGTGCAGACTGCCCAGAAACAGGGCGAACAGGTTGTTGCTGTAACCAAAGCGGTCGGCATCATGGATCAGACGGCTCAGGAACTTGGCGCGGTTACGGAAAAGGCGATGGAGCTTGCCAACAGCGCCTTGAAAGCCGCAAACGATGGTACGGAATCGGTTGCCAGTACGGTTGAAGGTATGCATGCGATTGCATCGTCATCGGAGCAGATTACCGAGATCATTACCGTTATTACCGATATTACCGAGCAGACCAACCTGCTTTCCCTGAATGCCGCGATTGAAGCCGCCCGGGCCGGAGTTCACGGTAAGGGTTTTGCCGTAGTTGCTGATGAAGTTGGTAAACTGGCCCAGCGTTCTGCGGATGCCGCCAAAGAGATTACCAAACTTATCAAAGATTCCTCCGCTCAGGTTGAAGAGGGAACCCGGCTTTCCCAGCGCTCGCAGTTGGCTCTGGAAGAGATTGTTGCCGGTAGTAAAAACAGTTTGCAGGCAACCCGTGAAATTGGTCAGGCGGCGGAAAAGATCGGTGTCGGTATTAAAGATGTTAATCTGATGATGGAAGAGCTTAACCGTCTTGCCCGTGAGATTGGTGAAATGGCGGGGCAACAGGGCGAACGGCGGGCGACCTCGCAGGCGGCTCTGGCCAAATTGATGGAAAAATCAAATGAGATTTCCGCACTCATCGAGAATGCGAATGCCGGTATTGATGAAATCGGCCGGCAGATGGAAGAAATTGTTGAGCGCAGTGCTTCGGCGAAAGAACTGACCGATCTTCAGGCCCAGCGTTCCCTCAATCTGGTGGAAATCACAACTGAATCAGCGAACAGTTCCCTGGAAACCCGGGAAGGAGCGGAAGAGGTTGTGTCGATTACTACCCAGCTCCAGAAAATGTCTCAGGTTCTGACCCAGCAGGCCGAACAGTTCAAACTTGAAGATTCCTAGGCAGTTACCGGAGCTGCTGCGGCTTCAGGATTCCGGCAGGAAGCCTGAAGCTGTGGGCTGGAAAAGCTTAATCGGTTTGCGGGACCGATCCTCGCATTATCAAGGAGATAGTTACTATGGAAGAGCCATACCCGAATGCGGAAGTGGGCGGGGAGAAAAGCGGTGAGCTTATGCAACTGGTCGGTTTTAACATCGGCAGAGAGTTGTTCGGGGTTGATATCCTGATGGTGCAGGAGATTATCCGGGAAATGCCGTTTACCACAATCCCCAATTCACCTGATTTTATCGAGGGGGTCATCAATCTGCGCGGCAATATTATTCCGGTGATTGATTTACGGCGCCGCCTTAATGTCAGCAGTGAAAAATCAGCGCAGGAGAAAGTCTGGATCATAATTCTGAATGTCAATAACCGGGTGGCGGGTTTCATTGTTGATTCGGTGACCAAGGTTCTTAAAGTCCCGGTGCAGGGTATTAAACCACCTCCGGATATTGTCGTTTCCGGTTTGCAGAGCCAATATATTACCGGTGTCTGCCGGGTGGATGAGCGTCTGTTGATTCTGCTGGATTTTAATCGGATTTTGCTTGTCGATGAAATTAAAAAGTTGCGCGGCTTAAACGAAGGTTGAGGAAAGGTGGACTGATGGGTAAGAGAATATTAATAGTTGACGACTCGACCATTATGCGCAAGATGATCGGTGCGGCCCTGAAGGAAGCTGATCATGAAGTTGTAGGTGAAGCCAAGGACGGAGATGATGCGATTACTCTGTATGAAGAGCTTAAACCTGACCTGGTAACGATGGATGTCACCATGCGGGGTATGGATGGTTTTACGGCAGCCGGTCAGATACTGGCACTTGACCGCCAGGCGAAAATTATTTTCCTCTCTAATCTTAATCAAGCGGAATATATCGAAAAAGCTCAGGCGTTGGGAGCGAAAGGCTACATGAGCAAGAATTCAACCGCAGAAATCCTGGGACTGATTGACCGGTTATAATGCGCCGCAAAATATTGGGGATAATTATGGGAATTGAAGGAGAATGTGATGCTTGATCTCTCCTTGCTTCAAGATTTTATTGCGGAAACGGCAGAATATCTTGAAGAGATGGAAGATAGTCTTCTCCGTTTGGAAACCGACCCCGGTAACCGGATTATACTGGACGATATCTTTCGCTCCGTGCATACAATCAAGGGCGCGGCGGAATATCTGGGGCTCGAACGGACCGCTGAATTGTCCCGGACCATTGAGAATATGCTGTATCAACAGCGACGTAGTGAACAACCGGTGGCTCAGGAAACAATAATCCTGCTGCGTGAAGGCCGGGAACGGATTTTTCAATTAACTGATAATCTCAAGCAGACGCAGACCGAGGAGTTGGAAATTGGCGATCTGGTGGAGCGCATCCGGGTTGCGGATACAACTTCTCAGATCTCCGCAGTGGCCGGGTCCGGAGCGGAGAATGAAGATTTTGCGGCCGGAAATGCGGGTGCCTCTTTGTTGCCTGGGGAAAATGCGGCGGCAGACGATGAATATGAAGATGATGAATACGATGAAGAGCTTTTCGCGATTTTTCTCGAACAAATGGGGGATAAACTCAGTGAAATAAAAAATCAGATTGTCGATCTCGCCCAGGCTGACCGGGAAGCCCGGATTGCGGGGCTCGATTTTTGTCTGAACGAGATTGAACCGTTAATCTCTTCTGCTAACTATATGGGTTACAGCCGGCTGACCGACTTTTATGAAAAGTGGAAGAAAGAGATTTGCTCAATAAGAGAAGACTCTTCTCTTATTGAAGATGATGACCGGTTTTCAAACTTTATCAACGACTGTATGGATGCCAATATCACAGCTCTTGTCAGCCGCTATCCCCAATTGCAGCTCTTGTCAGCCGATGCCGGTTTGCCGCCGGCGGAGCCTGAGGAAATTCCGGTAACTCCAGAATTTCAGGTTCAGGAACTGCCGGATGCGGATTCCCTGACCACCGATATCTTTGTCGAACAAGATGACGGTGAGGGTTCTGGAGATATTCTGGATGAATATGCGGAGAGTTCCGACCCGGCATCAGCTGCAACGCCGGATGGCGGCGCGGATAATGAGTCGGAGGCCAATCTTTTTGAGCAGTTAAGCTGGTCCTTTGATAGCCGGATAAAGCAGACGGCCGTCAAGTCGCCGGAGGAGAACCTTAACGAAATTGAAGCTGAATTGTTTTCTGTTGCCGCTGCGGACGCGGATGTGGTTGAGGCCGGGAGTGTGGCTGCGGCAAGTCCGGAGGCCACCGGGGACGATAATATTCTCTCCGGCGCCGACGGATCGGTATTGACTGACAACTATGAAGAGGAAAATGACGCCGAGCTTTCCAGCATTTTTCAGGAACAGCTGCAAGAGGAAATCGGCGCTCTGCAGATGCAGACGTCGGCTTTGGCCGCTGCCGAGGGTAACCGGTCCGAGATCCTGGAGATATGTATTGAAAAACTCGAACGCCTCGAGTCGGCGGCCAATTACATGGGTTATGAGCAGTTGGTCGTTTTCTATGAGAAGTGGACAAAAGCGGTGGCCGCGGCCCGGGAGCGCGTATTAAAAGGCGATGACGATTTCATTCCCGCTTTTATAACCGATTGTCTGCAGGCCAACGTTGCGGAACTCAGTCAGCGTTTCCCGCAGCTTAAATTATTGGAACCGGAGTCGTGTACAGATACAGCGGTCGCCGCGTCAGAACCGGAGCTGCCGAAAGCCGGGGCTGCGGCCGCGCCGGATTTGCCGGCAGCTACGGGTGTTGCTGATGCTGAGACGGCTATCGAGAGCCCTCCGGCAACCATCTCCGATATTTCACTGCTGCCGGATTTTATTGCTGAAACTCGCGAACATCTTGAAGAACTTGAAAAAAATCTCCTGCTTCTGGCCGGCGATTCCGGCCGGCGTGAGAGCCTTGACGATGTTTTTCGCCTGATTCATACGATCAAAGGTGCGGCGGAATATCTTGGGGTCGAACGGATTGCAAAACTGAGTCATAATCTGGAGAATCTTCTCTGTCAGCTGCGGCAGCAGCAATTGGTTATCACCCCTGAAATTACAGCCTTACTGATGGCCGGTTGGGATCGTATCAGTCTGCTGATTGAAAATCTGGAGCAGACTCAGGCCGAGTCGGCGGAAATCAGTGACCTGCTTGAACGCATTATCGAAGTTGACGGCAGCAGTAAAACCGCTTCCGAGTCTGGAAGTAGTGTAGCGGCTTGTTCGGAACCGGAAAGTGCTGCTGAACCGGAAAGTGCTGCTGAACCGGAAAGTGCTGCTGAACCGGAGCTCGAAAAAATTGCCGCAGCTCTGAAAGCTGAGAATGAGGCGTTGTTAAAGGGCACTGACCGGCGGCCGGCGGAGCAAAATGTCCGGCGCCAATCAGATCAAATCAACGAAAAAATAGTCAAGCAGAGTATTCGGGTTGATGCCGGTAAAATTGATGCTCTGATGAATCAGGTCGGCGAACTGGTGGTCAGCCGCGCCGGATTCAGCCAGCTGTTCGGCGAGATGCAGCAGCTTTATCAAGATCTGAAACAGAGATTTAAACTTGATCCTCGTGATTTACGGCAGTTGACGGGCATGACCGCCCGTCTGAATGAGGCTACCACCCTGTTCGGCAAGGTTACCAATGAGCTTCAGGAAGAGGTCATGAAGATTCGCATGCTGCCGATCTCCCAACTTTTCAATCGTTATCCGCGCCTGGTTTTTGATCTGGTGCGAGATACCGGGAAAAAAGTCGAGCTCGATATTCATGGTGAAGAGACTGAACTTGACAAAATGGTAATTGAGGAGATTTCCGACCCCCTGATCCATATTATCCGCAATGCCGTGGATCATGGGATTGAAACCCCGGCCGACCGGCTTGAAAAAGGTAAGCCGGAGACCGGCACCATTCAGCTCAAAGCCTACCATGAAGGTAATCATGTGGTTATCGAAATCATGGATGATGGCCGGGGCCTTGATCTTGAGCATCTTAAAGAGAAAGCTCTGGCCGGGAACTTTGTTTCTCTGAATGAACTGGGACGGATGTCAAACCGGGAGTTAAGCGAGTTGATTATGCTGCCCGGTTTTTCCACAGCGACAGCGGTTACCCATATTTCGGGCCGCGGGGTCGGTATGGATGTGGTGCGCAAGAATATTGAGAAATTAAACGGCACTATTGAGATCGAAAGCATCCCGGAGCAGTCAATGCGTTTCCGGATTAAGATTCCTCTGACCCTGGCGATTATTCCCGCGCTGCGGATAAGAGTGGGAGCGGAACTTTTTACGATTCCGCTTTCAACCGTTGAGGAGACGCTGAGAATTTTCCCCGGCCAGATCTCGACAATTGAAGGGGTTGAAGTTATTTCATTTCGGGGCAGTACGCTGCCGCTGGTGTATATGGCGGAACTTTTCAATCTGGAGGGGGATTATCGGGAATCTTTGCCGGCCTACGTTGTGGTTGTGAGTACCGGAATGAAACGTATCGGCCTGGTTGTTGACGCTCTGTTGCGCCAGGAGGAGGTGGTTGTGAAACCGCTGGAAGATTATCTCCAGGAAAAAAGCGGTTTCTCCGGAGCGACGATTCTGGGAGACGGCAAAATTTCTCTGATCCTTGATGTTTACGAGCTGATCAACCTTTCCCTGCGGCGCCAGGAAAAATCCAGATTTGCAGATGGAGTCCGATAAAGATAAGCAAAATGATGAATAGTGACGATCTGGACAACTCAGTGGGTACCAATATAAAGAAAATTCTCTTTTTGAATTGTGACTCACGGGTGGTCGAATCTATGACCGGTTTTCTTTGTGAAGGTTCTGATTCATATCAAATATTCGCTGCGGTTGCCGATGATAAGACAACTGCCATTATTGCCGGTGAGGATATTTTTCTCGTAACTCTGTTTGTCGCCGATGAGTCTGAATTCCCCCGTTCATTTCTGCAGAAGATTTCCGCCGAATATCCGCAGCTCAAGATAATTCTGATCCTGCCGCCGGACAACGAGCGGTTGCGTGCGGCCGTTCCCGCGCATTCCTGCCTGCATATTCTCACCCACCCCTATGAGCCTTTTGCCCTTGTTCATCTGATTAAGGAGCTATCGTCGCACAAGCACAGTCATGGATTTACCGGAACCTTAAAGATTGTCCGGATTGAAGATCTGATTCAGATGTGCTGTCTTTCCGGGGCTACGATTACGATTCAGGTGAATAATAATCTGCAGCAGGGCCGGATTTTTATTCGCGAAGGTGATATTGTGCACGCACTTTGCGGAGAACTTCAGGGCGAGGAGGCTTTTTACGCGATTATGACCTGGCGTAACGGGGCCTTTGAAACTCTGGACGGGATTTCCGACAGCAATGTGAGTATCAAAGTAAACTATCAGTATCTTCTGCTTGAGGCCGCCCGGTTGAGTGATGAAGCAAATAGAACAGCGGAGCCGGAGACTGCCGCTGAGCCGGTGGCGGAGGTTGCCGCGGAAAATTCCAGGTTGCGGGTGCTGATGGTTGAAGATTCCATGATTATGGCAAAAATCATGGCGACAATGCTGAAAGTGGCGGGCGATATTGAGATTGCCGGCATTGCCAATAACGGCAAAGAAGCTCTGGAAATGATGGCGATACTGCATTTTGATTTGGTTATGCTGGATGTCAATATGCCGGTGATGAACGGCAGAATCACCTTGAAGCATATTATGATAAAAAGTCCGTGTCCGGTTGTTATTATGAGTAATGTCGGCAGCCGGGCGCCGGAGACGGTGCTTTCGCTGATTGATCTCGGGGCGGTGGATTTTATCAGTAAGCCGGTGCGCGGCGGTGATTTTGTGCGGCAGCAGCAGAAAATCGTGGAGCGGGTGCGGCGGGCGGCAAGAGCCAATATTTCGGCTTTCCGGCGTTTCCGGTTGCCGCGTAAATCGGCGCTGCCGGAAAGGCGGGAGTGCGGTCTGCAGGCCGCGCGGCAGTTAGTTGTGGTCTCTTCGGGATGCAGCGGGCATGGCGCTCTCTATCGGTTGATTGGCGGAATGACACAGGAAAGCCTTTACGCCCTGGTTAGCCTGAATGCGATTCCCGTGACTTTTCTGCCGTCGATGTCTGAACATCTCGGGCGTCTGATCCGACAGCAGGTAATTCCGCTGAGCGCGGCGACATCATTGCATGCGGGTGGTGTTTATATGGATATCCAAAAACGCTCTCTGCTCCTGCAGGCGACCGGGGATTCAGTTTCGGTCAGCGCTTTGCGGGATGAAGATGATTTTGAATACGGCCCCGGTTACTTTGATCTGTTTCTTTCTTCCGCTGCCGATGTCTTTCGTGAGCGTTTACTGATTATATTGCTTTCCGGGGCGGAAATCGGTAATCTTGACGGATTGCGCTATGTGCGCGAGAAAGGCGGCACGATTTTCGCGCAGGAACAGGCAAGTTGTATGATTGCCGATTTTATGCCTCCGGTTACGCAGGAAAAACTTATAGATAAAGAGCTTAAGCCGGCGGCAATTGCCGGCGCGGTGGCGGTTTGGCTGCAGGAGCTGGAATTTGTGTTGGATTGGCAGATTATCGGTAGTTGACAGGGACCTTAAGACGAAATGAAAAATGACGAAAATTCCAGTCCGGAGATTGCCGTGGTGGCAGGGGCTAAAAAAATAAAGGTTCTGATTGTCGATGATGCGGCATTTATGCGCAAAGCAATTCTTAATATGCTTGAGAGTGATCCGATGATTGAAGTCGTCGGTACCGCCGCTAATGGCCAGGAAGGCCTGGAGCAGATCGCCAGGTTAAAACCGGATGTGGTGACCCTCGATATCGATATGCCGATTATGGACGGGATTACCAGTATCCGCCACATTATGATAAAGTCGCCGGTTCCGGTTGTGGTCTTAAGTTCCCTGTTCAGCGATGGGGCTATAACTTTTGACGCCTTGCGTCTGGGGGTGGTCGATTTTATTCCTAAACCTTCAGGCGCGGTTTCTACTGACATTGATCGTTCACGGCAGCAACTGATTGATCGGATTAAACTTGCCAGTGAAGTTAATCTTGAGAATGTCCGGCGGGTGCGGTTGCCGTGCTGGGAGAGTCGTGATGAACTTGAGCGTTACGGCTATCGGCCACTGAACTATCTGCTGGCTCTGGGAACGACATTGAGCGGGCCGAATACAATTATCCGCCTGTTGGCAAATCTGCCGCCGACCCTGCCCGCGGCGGTCGTCGTGGTTGTTGAGATGGCACCGGAAATCTTGAAGGCTTTTGTGGAGCGTTTTGATATGCTGGTGCCCTGGGAAGTCTGCCCGGCCCGGGACGGTATGAGACTGGAAGCGGGGGTTTGTTACATCAGTTCCTGCCGGAGAAGTGTCAAGGTGCGGAAACAGGTCGACGGGGTTGCCGCCCTCCAGGAAATTACGGACAGCAGTGAACCCTTGAATCAGCTTTTTACCTCGGCGGCCGAGGTTTTCCGGCAGAATACGGTTGGAATTCTTCTGACCGGTATCGGGATTGACGGAGCTGAAGGGCTGGCCCGGATTCAGGAAAATTCCGGGATTACTATGGCCCAGGATACCCAGACCTGTGTTTATCCCAATCTTACCGACAACGCGATAAAACAGGGAGCCGTAAGCAAAATTCTCGATGAGTCGGAACTACCGCAAGCGATCATCACCATTATGGCCGGTGAAAGGAGTGCCGATGATTGTTGTTTGTGAAAAGTGTAGTAATCGTTTGCAGGTTGATGAAAGCCGGTTGACAGGTTCGATTAAAAGTTTTTCGGTAAAATGTCCCGGCTGCCGGCATTCGACAACGGTTTTTCTGTCGGGAAAGGCCCGGCCGGTCGAGCCGGTTTCGGTGAATGAAAATAAAAGCCCGGTTCGGGCCGGAACCACAATTGTTATTACCAATCAGAAAGGCGGGGTCGCCAAGACTTCAACCTCTCTTAATCTGGGGCTTTCCCTGGCACTTTCCGAAAAACGGGTCCTGTTGATAGATTTCGATGTGCAGGCTAATTTGACGATTTCAATGGGTTACCAGAATACCACATCATTTCATAATGTAATGAACAGCGCCGGGCGGAATCTTGATTCAGCTCTGCTTCAGACCTCATATCCGGGCTTATGGCTGTTGCCTTCCAATAAGAATATGGTTCTGTTGAGCAAAAAATATTTTGGCAAAAATAATTATGAATATATTCTCGATAAAGCGCTTGATCAGGTAAGAGAACGTTTTGATTATATAATCATTGATACGCCGCCGTCGATTGAATTTTTTACTATCAATGCTTTGACAGCCTCGGATCTGGCGATAGTGCCGACTCAGTGTGATTACCTTTCGACCCATGGTGTCGGTCAGGTACTTAATATTATTGATCTGATTCGGAAAAAAATCAATCCCCGGATTAAATCCCGGGTCTTGATTACCATGTATGATGAGGCCGCAACCGCTTCCCGGATGATTTATACGAAACTTAATAGCCTCTATTCTGATAAAATGTATCAAACGGTTATTCCCCGGGATGAACGTTTGCGTGAGGCCCAGATTATGAGTATGCCGGTTATCAACTACGACCAGAAAAGCCGCTCCGGTATCCAGTATATGGCTCTGGCCCGGGAGATTATTGCCGGTCAGCGAATCGAGTAGACAATGGCGCACCGGGAAGCTAATTTCAGATATACGCTGCAGAGAACCATGATCGTCTACTTTCTGCTGATCGGTTTCGCGGCGCTGCTGCTCGGGGTTGAGTTTGTTACTGAAACCTACAGCGGTGAACTTCGGGTTGCCTGGCTCAGCAACATTGAAAAAATTGCCGGCCACGCAATCAGTCCGCAGAATGTTTTTCAACCCCTTGAACACCTGCGCTTTAAAGCCGTCCTGATGATTTTTATCATTATGCTGGTCGTGGTGATTGTTTTGATGATGTTTATCAAAAATATCACCGGCCCCCTGCAGCATATGATTGAAAAATCGAATGCGATTTCCCAGGGCGATCTCAGTCAGACAATTCAGATTGATGCCAATAATGAACTTGCCGATCTCGGCGGGGTCATCAATGAGATGTCAAGTAATCTCCAGGAAATCATCCATTTTTCGCTGAATACCAGTGTTTCAGGCCGGGAACTTATCAGTGAGATTACTGGGCTTATTACGCCTGACTCACCGTCGCCACAAACTCTGCTTGCGGCCCGGGAAAGGTTGGCGGAACTTGACAACAAACTGGTAACTCTGAAAAGTATAGTCGACTGTTTTAAATTCTACTCTATAAATGAAGATGCCGATGAGTAGTGTTGCGATCGCTTTTCCGGTCGGAATTCTGATTGCCTCGGTCTCTTCGATAGTCGGGATCGGCGGCGGCATTCTCTGGATGCCGTTCCTGCTTCTGGTTCTGAAAATAAATCCGCAGGTTTCGGTTCTGACATCACTTATGATTCAGACGGTCGGGATGGGTTCCGGAAGCCTGGCTTATATCCGCCGCCGGCAGGTTGATTTCAAACTTTCGGGAATGTTGCTGCTGGTTACGATTCCGGGTGTTTTTATCGGCTCCTGTATCAGCCGTAAAATCAGTCCGGCCGATATCAAGCTGATTCTGGGCCTGTTGGCGATGGCTACCGCTTTTCTTTTCGTTTCACTTAATCATAAGTACGATAATACCGGCTTGCGGCGGGTGGAATTGGCCAAAGTTAAACCTTATATGCCCTGGCTTTCGTTAATGTCGGTGGTCAGCGGTTTGCTGAGTATCAGTATCGGGGAGTGGTTGATTCCGCTGATGCACGGTCGTATGAACCTGAAAATGAGTGTCGCCATCGCTACCAGCATTACAACAATTTCCGGGGTCTGTTTTTTAGGCTCGATCATTCATTTTCGGCTCGGTGCGACACCCGATTGGCTAATCTTTGCCTGGGCGGCACCCGGAGTTTTGCTCGGCGGTCAGGTTGGGCCGCGGATTGCAAAACATATAAATGAAAGAATGTTGAAAGAGATTTTCATATTTTTACTGACTCTGGTCGGTATACATTTAATCTATAATGCCTTCTGATTACCGGAGAATACGATATCTGACCCGGCGTGGATTTAATGGCAAACCCTTGGTCTGGGCCGGTATTTCCTTCGCGGGGATGCTGATAACCTGGGATCTGCTGGCCCGTTTTTCCGGCTGGAGCGCGCAGGTTTTCCCCGGCCCGATTCCGGTGTTTGTCAGTATGGGCGAACTGATTGCCGATGGCACTCTGCTCAGGCATACGGTTGCCAGTCTTTTTCGGATCACCGTCGGCTTTTATCTCGCCGTACTGTTGGGTCTGCCGCTGGGGATTTTTTTAGGGCGCCACAAAACTTTTAACGACCTGTTTAATCCGATTGTCCAGTTTTTGAAGCCGATTTCACCGATTGCCTGGATTCCGCTGGCGATGCTCTGGTTCGGCATTGGCGATAAACCGGCAATCTTTCTCATCTTTCTGTCAAGTTTTTTCCCCCTGGTGGTTTCGACGGCTATCAGTGTCAGTTCCATCAATCCGGTTTTTTTTCAGGTCGCCGCCAATTTCAATTTCAGCCGGCTGGAGATTATCAGTAAAATCATAATTCCGGCAATTACTCCGGCAACTATAACCGCTTTCCGGATATCGCTGGCGATTGCCTGGCTGGTCGTGGTCGCGGCCGAGATGATTGCGGTGCCCTCGGGCCTGGGTTATTTGATTCTGGATTCGCGCAATGCTCTGCGGATGGATTATGTGATGGCGGGAATGATAGTTATCGGGGTTATCGGGCTGCTGCTCGATTTTATTATGCGGCGGCTCGGCCAGCTTGAATCAACCTGCTGGTATCATTTCGAGCATCGGCAATAATATGGGACATATTTTAGTTGATTCAATCAGTAAGGAGTATCCGAACCGGCGTAAACAGGCGCGTTGGGGCAATGGCTCCGGTAGTCCCAGCAGTGGTATCCTGCCGGTTCTCAGTAATATTAATCTCGAAGTTGGTGATGGTGAGATGGTCTGCATTCTCGGGCCGTCAGGTTGCGGCAAATCAACTTTGCTGCGGATTATCGCCGGGTTCGAAACGCCGACCACAGGTTCGGTGCTGATTGACGGGCAGTTGGTGGTCAGGCCAAGTTCGGATAATATTTTTGTTTTTCAGAGTAACGGTTTGCTGCCCTGGATGACGGTCTGGGAAAATGTTGAATTGGGTGTCCGGAAGCTGCCGGATCTCCGGAGCCGGGAGCGGAAGGTGGCGGAACAGATCGAAATTGTCGAACTTGAAGGTTTTGAACACCATTATCCCTACCAGCTTTCCGGGGGGATGCAGCGGCGGGCGGAACTCGCCCGGGCGCTGGCGATCAACCCCAATGTTATGATTATGGATGAGCCCTTCAGCGGCCTCGATTTTCTGACCCATATGAAAATGCGGGAGGAGGTGGTTAATATGCACATTTTTACCGGCAAAACCACCCTGGTCGTTACTCATGACATTGACGATGCTTTGATTATGGGGGATCGGATTGTTGTGCTTGGCGTTTGTCCGGCGCAGGTACGGCTTAATCTTCGGCTCGATTTTCCCCGGCCCCGTGATTTTCAAAAACTTCCGGAATTAAATAAACTGCGGCAGCAGATATTCCTGATGCAGGGAGTAACCTATGCCGTTTGAAAAACGACTGCTGAAAATCCCGGGCTGGCGCTATGGCCTGCTGGCACTCGGTTGGTTGATTGTAATCTCTCTGCTGCAGTATCATTACAATTATCAATCTGAAGATCGCGTTGTTATCAAGATGGGTTATATGCCGGTAATCACCAATCTGGCGGCGCCGTTAATTGATCGGGCCAGTGAAAAAAACGGCGATTTTCGTTTTCTTGCGGTTAAATTCAGCTCTTTTGCCGAGATGGCGGAAGCGTTGCGTAATCATCACATCGATGCGGCTTTTATCATTGCTCCTTTAGCAATTGTGCTGCGGCAAAGTGGTGAAGATGTGAAAATTGTTTACATCGGCAATCGTCACGAAAGTACGCTGGTGGTTCGTAAAGATTTGCAGATCACAAAGATTGCCGATTTGGCCGGCAGAACCCTGGCGGTGCCGATGCGTTACTCCGGACATTATCTGGAAGCCTTGCGTCTGCAGGCGGAAAACTCGTTCAACCCGGCACTTGATATTGTCGAAATGAATCCGCCGGATATGGCCTCGGCCCTGGCTTCCGGCGTCCTTGACGCCTATTTTGTCGGGGAGCCGTTTGCGGCCCAGACCATTCTCTCCGGGGACGCCGAGGTGCTTTGTTACGTTGAGGATTTAAATCCGGATTTTATCTGTAACCTGTTACTGGTCAATCAGGATTTGATTGATCGTAATGCCGGGGCGGTGCAGGCTCTGGTGTCGGCGGCGGTTCGTTCCGGAATCTGGGCGGCGGCCAATCCGGCCGCCGCCGCCAAAATAGCGTCCGGCTACTGGAGTCAGCCGATTAATGTGATTGAATTTGCGTTGACAACCCCGTGGGAAAGAATTGAATACAAGCGCTTCATTCCTGATCCCGTAGAGATTAAAAAGATGGCTGAGATGATGGTTCACTATAAATTGCTTAAGAACAGCAATATCGCGGGTCTGGTTGATTCGCATTTTGCCCGGTCGGTTGATATAGATAATATTTCCGACTTCAAAAGCATTATCCGGCAGTGAGGCGGCCTGCCGGCATTATTCCGGATTTTTCCCGAGTTTATCGAGGTTGGTCAGTAATTTTACGGCCCGGTCCTTACTGCGGAAAGGTTTAAGCTCAAATATGGTTTTGAGCCCAGTCGGCGGCAGCAGCGGCCAGGAGTGACTTTCGGCTAGGAGCAGAAACTTCTTTTTTGCGGCCAGCATAGCCTTGACTTCATTGATGTTTAATGACGGAATCGGCCGCTCGTAATAGAAGAGCAACTGGAGGAATTTCTTTTCTCCGAGGCAGTAGATCGGGGCTCGATGCTCAACTTTGTGAATTTCAGCAATCAGCGGCTTGAAGGCTGAGGTTTGATAACTGAAAATCCGGGGTTCAAGAGCGGTAAAGAAAAGCAGATAACCGCCCATTAAACAGATCGCGAAACGGGTAAAATATTTTCCCCCCCGGGTGGGGCAGCGGGTGATCAGCCAGTCATAAAAATCTCGCAGGAAAACCGCCAGAAACAACGCCAGCGGCGGAAAAAGCGGCAGGATATATTTATTGTGTTTGCTGGCAAGCAAAGA
>WFRP01000222.1 GCA_015486505.1 Pseudomonadota bacterium
CTATTCAGCTAATGCGGGAACAAATCCCGCAACCCAAGCGACCTTATTATGACCCGCAAATAAGTACTCTTATCAGAACATTTTCTGATTATTAAATCTTGTTTTTTGGTGCAGAAAATAACCTGTAAGGTACTAATGCGGGAACAGATCCCGCAACCCAAACAGGGCCTTGCGGCCCGCAAATAAGTGCTCTTATCAGAACATTTTCTTGTTTTAAAACAAGAAAATAACCTGTAAGGCACTAATGCGGGAACAGACCCCGCAACCCAAACAGGCCTTTTCGGCCCGCACCCAAGGGCACTTCCGATGGTCGCAAATAAGTACTCTTATCAGAACATTTTCTGATTATTAAATCTTGTTTTTTGGTGCAGAAAATAACCTGTAAGGTACTAAATTTTATCTTCCCTCTTTCAGGAGGAGGCGGGGGTGCTTTTTCGGAGCGGTTAAACTCGGTCCGGCAAACCTACAACGCCGGTCGGATTTGGTCAAGTCAAATCTTGAAAAGCTTCCCTGATTCTCTGCTTGACAGTATCCCCGTAAATACACTAAAAGACGCTATGCTTAATATTGTGATTATTGGTTGCGGCGGTTTTTTCGGCGCCATCAGCCGCTATTTTGTTTCCGAGCTGGTTTATACCTTCATCGGCGCGGGTCTGCCTTACGGCACCCTGGCGGTCAATCTTGTCGGCTCTTTCCTGCTCGGGATTGTCGCCCAGCTGGGACTTGCCGGAGATCTTCTGCCGGACAGCGTCAACGCATTTGTCGGCATCGGTTTTCTCGGCGCCTTCACCACATTTTCAACTTTCAGCGTCCAGACCCTGGAACTGCTGGAAAGCGGCAGTCTGCTCAAAGCACTGCTCAACATCTCTCTCAATATCATCCTCTGCCTGATCGGCGCCTGGGGCGGGTTCACCCTCGGCCGCATCCTGACCTGAGCGCCCGCCGCTACCTCCCAAAAAGTATTCAGCCGACATTTTCCTCTGACAGCCCCACCCGGAACAAACTGTTTCCTCAGGAAACAGTTAGCAAAAGAAATTAAATTTGCTGCTTGACATTAACTACATATTGTGGTTTATAGCCTCTCCGAACCCAAGATGTAGTGGTTTTGCTGAAATTTAACCTTTTTTCAAGGTAACTATTCAGCCGCATCCGGGGTCGGGCGCGGTTTTTCTCCGCCAGGCGTTAAGATTTCTGTTTTTCCTTACACTCGCTGCGCCCGCCTTGCAAAACTCGCTTACGCTCAAACAGTTGCAATGCTGATGGACTCCCGCTCGCTTCCGAAAAACAACGAAATCGTTTCCGCGACCGCTTACGAAAAACCACCCCGCCCCCTCCAGAAGGTGGGGGGGGGTAAAATTTGGCTGAATAGTTACTTTTCAAGAACCATTTATAATCATTAACAATTACTGTTTTACCGGTTGTTTTCCGATTGCAGAAACCGGAAAAGGACACTTTCCCGCGCTGAAACCCGCGTCAAAATTCACACCTGATAAAATGGAGAAATCATGAGTCAGACCGCCGCACAAACAAAAAAAATTCCCGCACTGCCGAAATCCGCAACCGTGCCGCTTTTCAGTGACAATGCGATTACCGTCCTGGAACGCCGCTACCTGAAAAAAGACAGCACCGGCACAGTAATCGAAGAGCCCAAAGATATGCTCTGGCGCGTTGCCTGCACCATCGCCGAAGGCGAAAAAGAATTTGATAAAGGGGCCGACACCAAAAAACTTGCCCTTGAATTCTACGAAATGATGGCTAAACTTGAATTTCTCCCGAACTCCCCGACCCTGATGAATGCCGGGCGCGAACTCGGCCAACTTTCAGCCTGCTTTGTCCTCCCGATTGAAGATTCGATGGAGAGTATTTTCGAAGCCGTCAAACAGACCGCCTTAATCCACAAAAGCGGCGGTGGCACCGGTTTTTCTTTCTCAAGAATCCGCCCCCGCAATGATCTGGTTCACTCGACCAGCGGCATTTCCAGCGGCCCGCTCTCTTTTATGTCGGTATTCGACTGCGCCACCGAAACCATTAAACAGGGCGGCACCCGGCGCGGCGCCAACATGGCGATTTTACGGGTCGACCACCCCGATATAATGGATTTCATTAAAGTCAAGGCCGACCTGACCAAACTGCAGAACTTCAATCTCTCGATCGCCCTGACTGATGAGTTTATGAACGCGCTGAAAAGCGATGGTGATTACGACTTGATCAATCCGCGCAACCACGAAGTCGTAAAACGACAAAATGCCCGCAAAGTATTCAAACAGATAGTAAAACAGGCCTGGCTCTCGGGAGAACCCGGAGTCATTTTCATCGACCGGCTCAACGCCGACAACCCGACCCCCAAAGTCGGCGCCATTGAAAGCACCAACCCCTGCGGCGAGCAGCCGCTGCTGCCGCATGAATCCTGCAATCTCGGCTCCATCAATCTCGCCCAGATGGTTGTCGACGGTAAAATCGACTATGACAAACTCGCGAAAACCGTCAGCCGGGCGGTGCATTTTCTTGATAACGTTGTCGATATCAACAACTACCCGTTGCCGATTATCGCCGAACAGACCAGAGCCAACCGCAAAATCGGGCTTGGTGTTATGGGCTTTGCCGACCTGCTGCTGCTTCTGGAAACCCCTTATTCTTCCCAGAAAGCCCGTGATCTGGCTACTGAAATCATGGCCTTTGTTGATAAAATCGCTTACGAAACCTCAATTGAGCTTGCGGAAAAACGCGGCCCGTTCCCGAATTTCCCCGAAAGCACTTACGGCACGGAAAATCCAACCGTTCCGATTCGCAACGCGACCCGGACAACCATCGCCCCGACCGGAACCATCAGTATCCTGGCCGGCTGTTCCAGCGGGGTTGAGCCGATCTTTGCTCTGGCATTTGTCCGGCGGGTAATGGATGATGATGAGCTTTTCGAGGTCAATCCAATCTTTGCCGAAATCGCGCGCAAAAACAATTTCTACAGCAAATCCGTAATCAGAAAGATTGCCCATGGCGGCAGCTGCCATAATCTTGATGAAATCCCGGAAAGATTCCGGCGCTTTTTTGAAAGCGCCCACGATATTGCCCCGATTGATCATATCGAAATCCAGGCGGCTTTCCAGAAACATACCAACAACGCGGTCAGTAAAACCGTCAATTTCGCCCATGACGCGACCGTCGAACAAGTCGAAAAAGCCTATCTTCTGGCCTATGAAAAAGGCTGCAAGGGATTGACCATCTATCGTGACGGCTGCCGGGAAAATCAGGTTTTAAACATCGGCAAAACCGACAGTAAGCCGGCCATCGACAAACCCACCAAACGCGACCGCCCGCAGTCTCTGGTCGGCCGCACCTACCAGATGACCACCGGCTGCGGCCCGCTCTATGTTACCATCAACGATGATGACCGCGGCCTCTCTTTTGAGCTTTTCAACACTATCGGCAAAGCCGGCGGCTGCGCCGCCAGCCAGAGCGAAGCCATCGGCCGTCTGGTCTCTTTAGCCTGGCGCAGCGGCCAGCAGCCGGAGCCGATCATTAAACAATTAATCGGCATCAGCTGCCATAAACCAGCCGGCTTCGGTGAAAACCGGGTCACCTCCTGTGCCGATGCCATCGCCCAGGCAATCCGCGTGCATACTGAAAAAAATAACGGTAAACGCAACCAGGAGCTCCATGAAGAAAGCAATATGGCATTCGGGGCCTGCCCCGAATGCGGCGGCGTGGTTGAACATGAAGGTGGCTGTATGGTCTGCCACACCTGCGGCTATTCCGAATGCGCCTAATAAGGAATGTCAGCAAATACCCATAAGTCAAGCCTGACCCCAGTGGTGGTCGGGGGAGACTACTTTCTTGTCAGGACCAGATCATAGATTTGGCGGCGTTTACAGTGAGGGAATTCAGACTGGAGGATTTCGACCAGATCCCGGTTGCTGTAATCTTTGACAAAATCCGGGTCGGCAAGTCGTTCCCGGATCTGGCTTTCCGCATTCGCCAACGCGGCGGGGGTCAAGGCCCGGTCACGGTCGCAGCCTGAAACCAGGAGGGTGATTTCGCCGCGCCAGGTTCGTTCAGCTCCTAAAGCGCGCAGTTGACTCAAAGGAAAACGCAGGAATTCTTCATAAACCTTGGTCAATTCCCGGGCGATACAAGCGGACCGGTCGCCCAGAACTTTTTCCATAATTTCCAGGGTCGCATCAAGACGGCGGGGAGATTCATAGAAGATTAAGGTTGCCGTAATCTCTTTCAACCCTTCCAGACGCCGCTGCCGGGGGCCGGAACGGCTCGGCAGAAAACCGACAAAATAGAAGGCATCAAGCGGCAGGGCGCCGGCGCTGAGGGCTGAAATCGCGGCACAGGCTCCGGGAATCGGCGTAATCCGAATCCCGGCTTGAGCGGCCAGTTGAATCAGACGGTAACCGGGATCGGAAATCCCCGGAGTTCCGGCTTCGGAGATCATACCGATCTTTACCCCGACCTGGAGTTTAACGAGCAGTTCATCAAGCCGCCTGGCCGACGAATTATCATGCAGGGAGATTAACGGAGCTGTGATTTGATAGTGGTTGAAAAGTTTTTTGGCCGTGCGGGTATCTTCAGCTGCGACCAGATCGACTTGGCGCAGGGTTTCTAAAGCCCGCAAGGTTATATCGGCAAGATTACCGATCGGGGTGGCAATCAGAAAAAGCTCACCGGCAACATCATTCATCGCAGGCTCCGGGCCGCCGCCCGTTTTTTTATCTCACTATGACAGCGCATCCGGCTCAACAGAGCACAAAGCTCCGCATCTTTAACCCGAGCCGCAATCTCTCTTTGCCATTTTTCGGCCTCCGCCGCCGAGACCAGATCCGCCGGCAGAGCCGTTGCCGATTTATTGGCCGCCGCCGCAACCTTAAGCTCGCGCTTCTTCACCGCCCGGCAATGAATCGAAGCAATCAGCAGGGTACCGGCCAGCTTATTGACCCGGTGAATAATCTCTTCCTGCATATAAATCAACTGATGCGCCCAGGAACTGCTGACCACATCAAGATAGAGGGTATGCCCTTTAATCCGGCGGGGCTGACATTTATCGACCAGACCTTTACCGACAATTTTCTGCCACTGCCGAAAAACATCTTCATGCAGAAGCCGCATTTTCAAACGGCGCGCAGCAAGCACCTCGCCGACAATCTCAGCAACCGCAATCGCCTGTTTATTAAAGCGTTTTTTCCTCTTGTCCGTCATCACAAACCATCTTATTCCAGGCGCGGAAACAGGGATTTTCCTTTAACAACTTCGACTCCGGTCGCAAGCCGGCCCCAGGTAAAAACCTCAGGGCCGCTCTGTTCAGTCGGACTTTTCTGGCCAAGCTGAACCGCCATCTGCCGGGTTTTTTCCGGCATAATCGGGTTCAGGTAGAGACTTAAAAGCCTTAAACTCTCTAAAACACAGTAGAGTACCTGGTCAAGTTCCGCGGCTTTGCTTTCATCTTTGGCCAGAGCCCAGGGCGCCTGCTCATCAATAAAACGATTACATTTTTCAACCAGACGCCAAGCCGCGGCCAGCATTTTATGAAAAGCAAGATCGTTGACCGCCATAGCGACCTCACGCCGAACTTCATCATTTAACCCGGCAAACTCCTGATAATGCGCACTGTCACAGTCGGGCGCCGGGATAATCCGCTGCCGGTATTTTTTCACCATTGAAACCGTGCGGCTTAAAAGATTGCCGAGATCATTGGCCAGTTCACTGTTAATCCGACCTTTGAGCGCGGTCTGGGAAAAATCACCATCCAGACCGAAAGGCACCTCACGCAAAAGGAAATAGCGAAAAGCATCAACCCCGAATTCCGCCACCACGGTTTCCGGATCAACAACATTGCCGAGCGATTTCGACATCTTTTCGCCCTCAACCGTCCACCAGCCATGGGCAAAGACCTTGTTCGGTAACGGCAAGTCGGCGGCAAAGAGAAAGGTCGGCCAGTATACCGTATGAAAACGCAGGATATCTTTGCCGATAAGATGGATATCGGCAGGCCAGAGTTTCGCGAAACGCTCCATATCATCGGGAAAACCGGCAGCTGTCAGATAATTAATCAGGGCGTCAAACCAGACATAGATAACGTGACTATCATCATCCGGAACCGGAATGCCCCAACTGAAACTGCTGCGGCTGATACTCAGATCCCGCAGGTCTTCACGCAGGAAACCTGAAATCTCGTTCAGTTTGCCCTGGGGCCGGATAAAATCCGGCTGCTCTTCGAGATAGTCGAGCAGACGTTGCTGAAAAGCCGACATTTTGAAGAAATAGCTCTCTTCCCTGACCCGTTCCGCCGGCCGTTTGCACTCGGGACAGTTGCCGTTTTCCAGCTGCGCCTCGGTCCAGAAGGTTTCACAAGGGACACAGTACCAGTCTTCATAGTGGCCGAGATAGATATTCTCTGAGTCCTGCGCTTTGACCCGCTCATAAAAGGCATGGACCGCCCGGTGATGACGGGCCTCACTCGTGCGGATAAAATCATCGTGAGAAATATTTAAAACTTGCCAGAGATGGATATAGCGCTTAACCACATCGTCAACCAACTCCTTCGGAGTCAAACCTTTGGCGGTGGCGCTTTTCTCAATTTTCAGACCATGCTCATCGGTTCCGGTAAGAAAAAAAACCTCTTTCCCTGAAAGACGCTGATAGCGGGCAACCACATCCGCCGCAATCGTCGTATAGGCGTGCCCGATATGGGGCACATCATTGACATAATAAATCGGTGTTGTAATATAATAAATTTTACT
Source organism: Pseudomonadota bacterium (assembly GCA_015486505.1). Taxonomy (GTDB): domain Bacteria; phylum Desulfobacterota; class Anaeroferrophillalia; order Anaeroferrophillales; family Tharpellaceae; genus Tharpella. The sequence continues at coordinate 6,741 of WFRP01000222.1, forward strand.
ATTCTCTTCGACACTCATGACGTTTGCTTTTTCCTCTTGTCTCGGTTTTTATCGTTGCGGGGGCCTTTACCGGAGCGCGGCCCTCTTCTGCCTGAATTTTTCGCGCGGTTTTTGCCGGAACCGCTTGTTTTCGGGCCGCCGCCCTGCGCCCCTGAATTTTTGGGGCCGCCATCCTTCTGACCGCCATCCTGCCGGGCGCTGTCCGGTTGGCCACTATCCTGCCGACCCGAGGCTTCGGAGACATTGCCCGGAGCCGCCGAATCCCGGGAACCGGAATCTTTTGCCGCCGTTAAAGTCTCAGCCGGAAAATTTTCTCGAGATTGCCCTTCCGCTTTTTCGGCCCGCGGCAACGGCCGGGAAGTTGCCTTACGCGATGAATTATCCTTTTCCCCGGCCCCGTCTTCTGCATCGACTAACTTTTTATTTTCCTGAGTTTGCTTGCCGGCGGAGCCACTATCGGAATTTTTACCGCTCCGCCGGCGGCCGTTACCGCCCCTGCGGGCGCCGCCCGCGCGGCTGTAATTATCATATTCATAGCCCAGGCAACACATCAACCGGCCGCAGATCCCGGAAATTTTCATCGGGTTCAAGGCCAGATTCTGTTCCTTGGCCATCTTGACGGTAACCGGGGCAAAGGTTGAAAGAAACGCGGAACAGCAGAGTTCCCGGCCGCAGATCCCGACCCCGCCCAACATCCCGGCGGCATCACGAATCCCGATCTGCCGCATCTCGACCCGAATATGTAAGGTATGGGCAAGTTCCTTGACCAGTTCGCGGAAATCAACCCGATTCTCGGCGGTAAAATAGAAGACTATCCGGCTACCGTCGTGCATCAGCTCGGCCCGCACCAGTTTCATCTTCAACCTGAAAAATTTGATCTTCTCCCGGCAGATTTCAGCCACTTCAAGTTCACGCTGAGCATTCTCTTTTAATTTTGCGAAATCATCTTCGCGGGCCTTGCGCAAAACCTTTTTCACGCTCGCGACCGGCACCCCATCAGGCAGTTCGGCATTCTCCGGCGCAACCACGACCTGCCCCATATTTACCCCGCGGTCGGTTTCCACCACAACCTTATCATTAACCTTCAGATGTAAAGCTCCGACCTCAAAACAGTAGACCCGGCGGGAGCAACGAAAAGAGATCCCGGCATAACGTTTATCCATCTATAAAAAACCTCTATTTTATTCGGCGCTGCCGAAAATAATTCCGGTAAAAAAAGCGTCAAAAGCCAATTTAATATTTACATTTATCCCCTGAGCCCGTTCCAGGGCCAGAAGTCGTTGGCGAATTGCCAAAATCCGCGACTCACCCAGACCGGCAAAAGCGGCAGCTTCAGCCGACCAACCCGCCGCTGAAACCGCGGCCCCCCGGTCTATCGTTAAACCCCGGTCCGCCAGCAACGCATCATGAAGGAAACTGCGCAACAGAAAAAAAACCAGCTCGCGTTCTTCAAATTGAGCCGTCATCTCGGCCAGGTCAAGAGCCGCGAGAATGGTCAACCGGGGCAGACGGCTGAATTTTCCGATAAATTCACGCGCCCAGACAAGATTTTCTTCAACCTGAAAAAACCGGGCCCGCCCCATACTCCCGCCGGACCAGACCGCGGCCGCCGCCCGGACCTCAGCGCTGCTCATTCCAGCTTCTTCCTCGGTTTCGGCCTCAGCCTCCTGCAGTTTAAGAATTTCCTCGATTATCGCGGGCGCCAGAGTCACAAACTGCAGGCGCAGACAACGGGACAGAATTGTTGCCAACAGCAGATGATGCCGGTGACTTAAAAGCATAAAAAGAGCGGCCGGCGGCGGCTCTTCCAGGGTTTTCAAAAGGGCGTTTGCGGCGGTCTCGTTGAGTTTATGAGCATCCTCAATAATCACAATCCGGCGCTCCCCCACCAAGGGAGAATAACTGATAAAATCCTGAATTTCAGTAACCTGATTTATTTTTATCTGCTGATTCTCAGCCGCGATCAGCAGCATATCCGGATAGAGCTGACGCTGAATCTGAATACAGGCCGGACAACGGCCGCAGGCATCGCCATTTACCGGCTCACGACAACTTAAAGCCTGAGCCAGCAGCTTTGCCGCCAGATTTTTGCCGACGCCCTGGGGTCCGGCAAAGAGCAGGGTTTGCGGGACCCGGGCACAGTTTACCATATCAAACAGCCGGTCACGGGCCTGATCCTGGCCTAAGAGGTCGGATAACGGCATATTTTACTCAACCTGCTCCAACTGTAAGATCCGCCGCGAAAACTCCTGCCAGACCGCATTATGCAACTCAGCCGGCGGCCGGGCGGCATCCAGAACCGAAAAACGCTCTTTTGCAACCGCGGCCAGATGGAGAAAACCGGCCCGCACCTGTTCATGAAACTTGAGCTGCCGCCGTTCAAAACGATCCGCGACGCCGACAGCGGCGGTTTCAAGGTTACGCTGCCGCGCCCTTTTTAAGCCGATTTCCGCCGGGCAATCCAGCAGAAAGGTAAGCCTGGGCCAGTAAGCGCCAACCACCAGTCGATTCAGCATCTCGATATTTTCAAGCGCGACCGCCGCGCCGACTCCGGCGGCCGTTGCGGCAAACCCCTGATAAACCCAGGTGGAATCAATAAAACGATCCAGTAACACAATCTCACCCCGTTTTAAGGCCGGACCGATGACCCGGCGACAATGCTCACGCCGGTCGGCAAGATAGAGCAGTAACTCGGTCAGGGCGTCAGGATCATGATTTGGGTCGAGCAGCAATTCCCGCAGATGTTCCCCCAGCCGCGTGGCTCCGGGCTCACGCGAAACCACAACCTTGTGCTCAAGTTTGCGTAAGCGCTCAGCCAGCAAGGCTATCTGGGTTGATTTTCCACAACCTTCGATCCCCTCGAAAGTGAGCAAAACTCCGGCTGACAAATTTTCCGACGTCTCAGCCATTTCAGCGTAAGCTCCCCGCCAGCGCCACTACAGTCTGACAATAAAGTTGGCTGTGGTTGTAAGTCCAGACAACTTTCTCCTGCTTTTTGACGCTCATCCCCGACCGCCAGCCGTGCGTTTTAAGATAATTGGCGACACTTGCCGCCGCATCCTTGAAATCGTAAAGGTCAATCCGGCCATCACCGTTGCCGTCGACCGCGTAACTTAAACAACTGCTGGGAATAAATTGACAAACCCCGAAAGCGCCGGCCCAGGAGCCCTTGACCTTTTCAACCTCAAGCCGGTCGTTAAGCCGCAGCAGGGCGACTAATTGCGTATAACCCCAGGCCGCTTTTTTTCGCGCCCTTTTTTTGAGCCAGTCATAGTTTAAATCAGGGTAATCAACCTTTAACTTTCGGTAAACCTGCCGCAGATATTTTTCCTGATCACAGGCGGCCAGCGAAGTAAAAACTTTAAGTAAAGGGTAGCGGCCCGGATAACGGCCGAAATCTGATTCAATCAGAAAAATCGCTGTAATCACGGAGCTTTCGACCCCGAATCGACGCGTTACCGACACCAGCCATTCCCGATTTCGGTCAAGAAAAACCTGGGCCTTCCGCACTGATGCCGGAGCCAGAAAACGCTCATAGGCCGCCTTATATTCAACCTGTTTCAGGTTTTTGCCGATTATCCCGATATCAACCTTAAGCCCGGATTTTTTCCCCGGACAAATCCGGGCCAGCAACACCTTATCAACTTTTTTTTCGCCGCTCAGGCGCTGACAGAGACTCGAATCAGCCGCCGGAGCCGGATCGGCGGCCAGGAACAGGCAAAGAAGAAAAAGCAGCAGACGCCATTGAAAAAATTTATTCACATTTATCATCCAGGTAATAATTAACACATAGGCCGGGATCGGCAATCTTTGATATTAGCAACAAGTCAGAAAAAAATCCATAAAAATACTTGAACTTGTCTGCACAATTTGCTAGTAAGTCGATGTTCCTTGAGTTTTTTTTAGAAATGCCCAAACATTAAATTTACAAGTGCTCTGAAGTTTTGATTAATGCGGGAACAAATCCCGCAACCAAAAAGAAGGTTTTCGGCCCGCACCCAGGGGCACTTCCGATGGTCGCAAATAAGTACTCTTATCAGATCATTTTCTTGTTTTTTCAAACCGAAAATAACCTGTAAGGTACTAAATTTTCCCCACATAAGCCAAGGAGATCAGCCCGTGGATGTACGTTACATCAACCCTTTTATCGAAGGCACCATTAATGTTCTGAAAACCATGGCATTCATAGCCTCAAAACCCGGCAAACCCTATATAAAAAAGGACCCGACGGCAACCGGTGATATTACCGGCATCATCGGGCTGGCCGGGGATAAAAACGGATCGCTTTCAATAACTTTCACCTTCCCCTGCATCAAGGCTGTTCTCGAAAAAATGCTCGGTGAGGTACATGATGAGCTCAATGCCGATGTCCACGATGCCGTCGGTGAACTGACCAATATGATCTGCGGTGATGCCCGGAAAAAACTTGAAGCCCAGAACATCAATCTGACCGCCGGAATCCCCACCATTATTACCGGGGAGAATCACACCATCACCCATGTCACCAAATCGGCGATTGTCGCCCTGCCTTTCACCACCGATTTCGGCAATTTCTCCCTCGAATTTGCCTTTATCGATTAAATTTTTTTAGCTGTAAGCTGTAAACCGTAAGTTGAAAAGAAACTTACAACTTACAGCTTATAATTTGCAGTTTAGTACCTTACAGGTTATTTTCTGCACCAAAAAACAAGATTTAATAATCAGAAAATGTTCTGATAAGAGTACTTATTTGCGGGCCGAAAACTTTCTTTTGGGTTGCGGGATAGTTCCCGCATTAGTACCTTACAGGTTATTTTCTGTACCAAAAAACAAGATTTAATAATCAGAAAATGTTCTGATAAGAGTACTTATTTGCGGGCCAGCGGTTTACCCTTGGGGTACGGACCGAAAAAGCCCGATTGGGTTGCGGGATTTGTTCCCGCATTAGTACCTTACAGGTTATTTTCGGTTTGAAAAAACC
>WFRP01000223.1 GCA_015486505.1 Pseudomonadota bacterium
GTACTTATTTGCGGGCCGAGAAGGCCCGATTGGGTTGCGGGATCTGTTCCCGCATTAGTGCCTTACAGGTTATTTTCTTGTTTTAAAACAAGAAAATGTTCTGATAAGAGCACTTATTTGCGGGCCGCAAGGCCCTGTTTGGGTTGCGGGATTTGTTCCCGCATTAGTCCTTACAGGTTATTTTCAGTTTGAAAAAACAAGAAAATGTTCTGATAAGAGTACTTATTTGCGCCCAACGGAAGTGCCCTTGGGGTGCGACCAGCGGATTGCCCCTGGGTGCGGGCCAAAAAGGCCCGATTAGGTTGCGGGGATTGTTCCCGCATCAGCATTGCAACTGTTTGAGCGTAAGCGAGTTTTGCAAGGCGGGCGCAGCGAGCGTAAGGAAAAACAGAAATCTTAACGCCTGGCGGAGAAAAACCGCGCCCGACCCCGGATTCGGCTGAATAGTTACGTTTTTTATTCGATTTTCAGTATATATAAATATCGATATTTTACTATAATATTTTTTTCACAAAAAGTTTAAGATAAGTTAATTTTACGGTTGACAAGCGTATTAATATCCACTAAAGCGGGTGGCGAAAGATGTTTATGGAAAGGTTTTTTTGTAGTTAAATTATCGATAATATTGATAAGGGGGGAGTGTCTGAAGAGGAGTGAGGCAGAAGTTTCACAGAAGGCATCTTAATTAAGATATACTAAGATGTTTTGTTTGGCGGAGCCGGTTGACAGCAGATGGGCAAAGACCGGAAAGAGAGTTATTTAACGAGGAGAAGAGAGAGGTATGAAGATGAAGAAACAATGGCTTTTGCTGGGTGCAGGGTTGCTGATGGCGCTGGCGATGACCATCACGGCCTGTACGACTTTGAGTGATCAAAGAGCCAGCGTCCTCAAGTTGCCGGTTCCTGTAACGGGGGCTCAGTTTGTCGGGAGTGAGGCTTGTGCCGACTGCCACGAAGAACTGGTGGCGACTTTCAGCGGCTCGATCCATGACCGGATTTTAGCCAAAGAGACGGCTATCGGCATGAAAGGCTGTGAAACCTGTCACGGTCCGGCGAGTCTGCATACGGAGTCTGAAGATCCGGCGCAATTAATCACTTTTGAGAATCTTGATGCCGGTACCGCGTCAGCGGTCTGTCTGCGTTGTCACAGTGACGGCGAGCATTTTGACTGGGCCGGGACATCACATCCGATGAATGATGTCGGCTGCTTAAGCTGTCATAAAATTCATAATCCGCCGGTGGCGAAAAATTCGCTGGAAAAAGCCGAGCCCGAGCTCTGTTATGAGTGTCACGCACTGGAGCGGGCCAAGATGTATTATCCTTCGCATCATCCGGTTAAAGAGGGCAAAATGGTCTGCAGTGATTGTCACGCCAATCACGGTTCGATGGTTAATAATCTGAAAACTGATGAGCGCCTGAATGATCTCTGCCTGAATTGTCACGCCCGTTACCAGGGCCCGTTTGTTTTCGAGCATTCTCCGGTCTCTGAGGACTGTATGATCTGTCATGATCCGCACGGTACGGTCTCCAATAATCTCAAGAAAGCGAATGAACCCTACCTTTGTCTGCAGTGTCACGAGCCGCATTTTCATGCCGGCCGGACTTCAACCGCTAAAGTGCCGCAGAAAGATCCTTACGGCAATATTATTATGCCGAAAGATTATAACAGCGGCAATCCCAATGTCTGGGCGCAGGCTTATGCGACCAAATGTACCCAGTGTCATGCCCAGATTCACGGCAGCGATCTTCCATCTCAGACCGTTCCCGGACAGGGCGGGGCTTTAACCAGATAATTTAAGGAGAGATTATGAAACGTATTGCACAATACACGATTCTGGCCCTCTGTCTGTTGCTGGTACCGGTACTTTCGTGGGCGGGACAAACCACGGGCAGTGTCGGGATTGGTGTCCAGGGAGTCAATATCGATGACTCGCGTGAAGGCGCGGCCGAGTATCTTACCGCCGAACAGGGCGTGCGCTCAACCTTCGATATGACGGTTAACGGCGAACAGAATGGCGTTAAGTATGATACCGGGCTGAATTTTGTTAATGAAGATGATCTCGGCGGCAACCTGGATTTAGACCTGAAGCGTTATTTCCGGACTAAAAACAGCTACCAGAAATTTAAACATTGGCTGGAGAATGATGATCTGGTCAACTACAATGATGATCCTGATTTTCGTTTTCCCGCTGATATGACCGAGACCAATCCCTACTATATGGCGGCAAACGGCAAGGATATTTTTAACAAGCCGGGGGTTATGGGCTACAATATGGCCGTGGCCCGGAATACTTCATGGGGTGATGATCTCTATGTGGTTCGCGATGAGTTCGTTTCCGATAACGAGTTGCTGGTTCCCGGAGCCGAGTTTATCAAAATTCACGCCAAATACCGGATGGAACAGCGTAAAGGTTATGAACAGACCAAAACCTTAAGTAAGTGCGGCGGTTGTCATCTGGCGGCCGATAAACACAGAATCGATGAAGAGACTCAGGACTTTCAGATCGGGGCTACGGCTCATTTGGGCTTGGTGACCCTGGATTACACCTTCCTGCGCCGGACTTTCGATGAAAAATCAAACGCGCCGACCCATACTTATATGTCGGCGGGCTCATTGCAGAAAAAAATGGCGATCGATGGATCTGATGGTGAAGTGATCTATGCGGCGACGCCGGATTCGGAAAAGGATTCCCATATCGTCAAGGCTCAGGTGGCGCTGCCGATGAATACCGCGATTTTCGGCAGTTATGTTCATACTGAGATCGATAATAACGATGCCAAGAGCAATAACGTGGGTGATGTAACTATCAGCGACGATCCGAGCTTTGATTATGACGCCTACGCGATGCGGGCAACTTCGGCGCCGGTTTCCTTTATGACGATGTCATTCAAATATCGCCATGAAAATCTCGATGCCGATGAAGTTACGGTGATGTTTGATGACTCGGCTTATGATCCGCTGGGTCGGGATTCCCAGGTTCTCGATCCGGCCCTCTACGGTCTGCACGGTTTTTCCGAAGAACATGACGGCTGGCCCCGCTATCGCGAATCAACTTTGAGCCGTGATATCGACACTTACGGGGCTGAATTTAAATTCAAGGTTTTCAAGCGGACCAACCTTTTGCTCGGCTGGGAGCGGAAAGAGGAAGATGTTGATATCGAGCAGGATACGACTACCGATATCTATTCGGTTGCGCTTAACAGTCGTCTGGTTAAAAACTTGAGTCTGCGTCTGGAGTATGATTACGAAGACATTGACGATCCCTTCACCAATGAGCGCGCCGCCTATACCAATCCGGCCGCGATGATCAACTGGCTTAAAGCTACTATCGATCCGACCTGCGGCCCGCCGGCCTGCAGTAACAAAGGTATGGCCGGTCCCGGCAGTCCCAAAGCGGCCGAGTATACGGTTATGTATAACAGCCGTCAACTCGATCTGACTTCCGAGCCCGAAGAAGCCCATCATGTCAAAGCGCATATCTCATATAATATCACACCGCGCATTGTCGCCAGCGGTCATTTTCAATATGATCTGGAAAAGGTCAAGATTGACGCTCCCGCGCACGGGAATAACTTCGACAACAAGACCTATGCCGCGGGTGCCGATCTTTTTGTCGCGCCGCTGGATAATCTGACGTTTACGCTGGCATATAACTATCTCGATATGAAGGATCAGGCCTTTCTCTCCGCGGTTGCCTATGGCGGCTGAGCCGGCACTTTCCTGGCCCCAAGTTATGGGGTCACATTGTCGGATATGGAGAACAAAACTGAAGTTCACACCCTGCTTTTCAGCACTGATTTAGAAGCGACCGAGAAGCTTAAATTCAACGGCGGCCTGATTTTTAACTGGAGCAAATCCGAGATGGATAATCTCAGCGCTTCATATTATGAAGGTAAAAACCCGGCCTCTTTTGGCTATGATCACGCGATTGCTTTCGATACCTGGGAAGACAATAGTGATCAGAAAATTCAGGAGATTGAATATTATCTGGGTTGCTCGTATGATATCAATGAAATGCTGTCGGTAAATCTCAATGCCTCTTATACCGACTACAACGATGACGAGCCCTATCTTTATGATACTGATGGCGATCTCTTCCTGGTTAATGCCGGTTTGACTTTCCGTTTCTAGGCGGAAAAGTCGGTGAAAGTGAGGCTGAATAGTTACCTGTGATTTAAGTAATTATTCTGTGTAAAAAGAGAAAAGGTATCGATTTTATTTCAAGTCGATACCTTTTTTTTATAAAAATATCGCCCTCTTGCTTGACAATGGCACAATCTGTCGTTATCTTATGAGGCAACTTGCGATATTCTTTACTATCCTGTGCCGTTTTCAGTCGTTAATGTTTGCGGGAGATCTTTTCTTGCCGGTAGAAAATTATAAATTCAAATTTTATTTAATGTTTAACGATGAAATAATTTCAGCCGTCGGCCTTGCCGACGGCTCTTGTTTTTTTTATGGATATTTGAGTGATTGATTTTGCTGAAATCAAGGTTGCGATTATCGGTTCCGGCCGGGTGGGTTCGGCGCTGGCGGTGTTGCTGAGCCGGCAGCCGTTTCGTGAAATTCTGGTTTTTGATTGCGATCCGGAAAAACTTGATGTCCTGAAAAATTGGCCGGAAGTCAAGGTCAGTCTGCCGGCAACGTTGCAAGACGCGGTTGCCGGGGCCGATTTGGTTTTCCTCGCAGTTCAGGATCGTTATATTCAGGATTTGGCGCGTCAAATCAGGCATTGCCTTGCGGGAACTGATTTGACGGGGCGTTTTTTTGCCCATCCAAGCGGTTCGCTGACCTCTGCGGTTCTGCGGCCGCTGGCCGATTCCGGGGCCGTTACTTTCTCTTTGCACCCCCTGCAAAGCCTGGCTGATGTTGAGGGGGCCGTCGCGGGCCTGGCGGGCTCATATTTCTCTTTTGAAGGTGATGAACGGGCTTTGCCGCTGGCGGAAGCGATGGTTTCATCTCTGGCCGGTCGGCTGGTGCGGTTAAAGGCTGCCGATAAGGCGCTGTACCATGCCGCTGCCGTGGTTTCGTCCAATTTCTTTATTGTTTTGGAGGAGATGGCGATTAATCTGATGCGGGGGATCGGGGTTGATGCCGAAACCGCCCGGCAGATGCTTTTGCCTCTGATTCGCGGCAGTTTCGAAAATCTTGAGCGGGCGGCCCCGGTGGAAGCCTTGACCGGGCCGATTGTCCGGGGCGATGACGCGACAGTCGCGGCCCATATCGCGACCCTGGCGGAGAAATGTCCTGAATATCTTGCCGCTTATCGCTTGCTGGCGCGGTTGAATGTTGAGCTTGCTGCGCAAAAATCCGGAGTTGATCTGGCTGATTTTCCATCATTAGTACCTTACAGGTTATTTTCGGTTTGAAAAAACAAGAAAATGTTCTGATAAGAGTACTTATTTGCGCCCATCGGAAGTGCCCCTGGGTGCGGGCCGCGAGGTACCGTTTGGGTTGCGGGGATTGTTCCCGCATTAGTACCTTACAGGTTATTTTCTGCACCAAAAAACAAGATTTAATAATCAGAAAATGTTCTGATAAGAGTACTTATTTGCGCCCAACGGAAGTGCCCTTGGGGTGCGACCAGCGGATTGCCCCTGGGTGCGGGCCGAAA
>WFRP01000224.1 GCA_015486505.1 Pseudomonadota bacterium
AAAATCCAGCGCCAGCGGCCGGCCTCGCCGGCCATCATTACGAAAAAGCACTTTTTGCTCACTATCCATTTAGTACCTTACAGGTTATTTTCTGCACCAAAAAACAAGATTTAATAATCAGAAAATGTTCTGATAAGAGTACTTATTTGCGGGCCGCGAGGTGCCGTTTGGGTTGCGGGGATTGTTCCCGCATTAGTACCTTACAGGTTATTTTCGGTTTGAAAAAACAAGAAAATGTTCTGATAAGAGCACTTATTTGCGGGCCGAAAAGGGCCGTTTGGGTTGCGGGATATGTTCCCGCATCAGTTGAAGAGTTGCAAGTTTCTTGTAGAGTGGGAGAAATCGCTTGTCTAATGATCCGATCTTACGTTTGCAGGTTTCGTCTTTCCTTAAATGTTTAGCGGCACTGAGTATCGTTGCCGCCGTAGTTCTTGGGTTCGTTCCCGGTTCAGGCTTTGCGGCCGGTTTTTCGGTCGCGGTGCATCTGCTGGTGATGCTTGCTCTATTCTGGTTCCTAGTCAAGGTTGTCCGGCCGGTTCGGGGCAAGTTAAATGAACTGATTGAAATAGTGGAGAAGCACCAGCCGGACGGGGCGCCGAGAATTCATATCCAGCCTGAAACCGGTGCTGATACTATGTCAATGGGCAACTATGAAGGTCTTCTCAGCAAAACAATAATGGTTTTGGAAGATCAACACGAAAATATGATCGCGCATGCCCGGCAGCTGGAAAATTTTTCCCGGGTTTTGGAAAAACAGAACCACAAAATCAATGCGAGCCGCAAGCGTTACCGCGGAATTATTGATGCGCTCGGCGAGGGTCTTTATCTGGTTGATGATAACTATATAATCCAGACTATAAACCTGGCCGAAGCGGCATATTTGAACGCGACTCCCAGAGAGGTTGTCGGCCATCACTGCTACGATGTTTTTCGCGGGCGGAAAAATCCCTGTTCTGACTGTATGCCGCGTGAATGTATGGCCGACGGCCAGGTTCACAGTCGTTTGCGGGTCGCAAAACGGCGTATCGGGCGTGAAATCGTCAATATTTTCTGCTACCCCATTTTTCATGACGAGGAAGAACAGAGCCATGAGGTTGTGGTCTATATTCAGGATACCAGCAAATTGGCGAAGATGGAAAACCAGGTTATCAAAGCTGAAAAAATGGTCAGTATCGGCCAGATGGCCGCCGGGATTGCCCATGATCTCAATAATTATCTTGCCGGAATCTACGGGGTTGTTCAGCTTTTACAGATGCGTTTCGAAGCCTCGCCTGAGGATCGGGATAAGGACCTGGCCCTGGTCGAGAGGTTGCGGGACCAGGTGGAAGCCTTGAATCTGATGGCCGGAAATCTGATGATTTTTTCCCATCCTGAACGTAAGGAGATGTTCCCTCTGCGCTTGAATCAGGTAATTGAGGCCGCATTGAGTTTCAGTCGTTACGAAGTGGAACGCGACCAGGTGATTCTGGAGTGTGATTTTAAGGATGATTTACCTCTGGTTCAGATGGAGAAAGGGCAGATTCAGCAGGTTGTTCTTAATTTGTTGCTGAACGCCACGCAGGCGGTTCGGGAACGTCTGGCCGCGCCCGAAGATACGGATGCCGTCACCGGACGTATAGTGGTGACGACCGGGATTGAGAATGAAAACGCGGTCTATTTTTCGGTTAGCGATAACGGCATCGGAATTGATCCTGAATGTGCTGAACATCTTTTTGACCCCTTCTTTTCCACCAGGGAAGTTAAGGTCGACGGCGGGGCGACCGGCTTGGGTCTCTTTACCGCCCGGACAATAATCGAGGAGCATCAGGGTGAGATAACTTTCAGCAGTACCCCGGGCCGGGGAAGTTGTTTCAAAGTGGTTCTGCCGCTGACACCGGGCGCTGAACCTTGCCTATAGGGATTTATTGAAATGAATGCCAATATTATCAAAGAGTATAAAGACCTCTCAGTTTTTTTGTTGAAGGCTCTGCAGGGGGCCTCAACTTCCGAGGCGGTTTCCGGAAACGCATTAGCCACACTTTGTGAGCCCCTGGAGAAGGCGGCAGATGCCAGCCAGGTTAAACGGATTCACAAGCAGGCCAAAGAGATTGTCCGGAAAGAGCAGCCGGTTGATGTTAATCTTCTGTTGAGCAGTGTCAAGAGTATGAAAGAGTCGCTGCTGGCCCAGTCTGCGGTCGAGAATGACCTGCGGGCGCTGGTGGATGAGTTTAAGAAGATGATCACGTTGGCCCTGCACCATATTGAATCGCTTTCATTGCATGATAAAAAGAGCCGGAAACTTTTTTCCGAGTGTCGGGAGGAGCTGAATAAACTCGAATCGATAGAAGATATGAGTCGGTATGCGGGCAAGTTTAAACAGCTTTTCTCAAAAACTTTGCTATTTGAAGATGAGACCGAGCGTGAACGTGATGAATTGAAAAAGATTATTTCAATTCTCGCCGATTCGATTTCCGGCCTGCTCCACAGCAGCGGTGATTTTGACAGTGGGCTTGACGAATGTATAGATCGTCTGCAGAAAGCTAAAACTTTGTCGGAAGTTCAGGAAATTCGCGAGGCCTTGCTGAAAGAGGCGCAGGGGTTGCAGGCCCATACCCGGCAGATGGTGGAGGATGTGCGTCTGGCCCAGACTCAGGTTGATGATGCCAACAAGAAAGTTGAGACTCTGAAGCAGCAGATGGAGAAGGTCAAGCAGGAGATTATTATCGATCCGCTGACACGAACCTACAACCGCCGGGCTTACGATGAGAAAATCAAACAGGAGATAATGGGCTTTCAGCGTTACTCGCGGCCGACGGCTTTAGCCATTATCGACATCGACCATTTCAAGAATGTCAACGATACCTACGGGCACCGCACCGGTGACGGGGTTCTGCGGATCTTGTGCGTGATTATGAAAAAGGAAATTCGGGGAATCGATATCCTGGCCCGTTATGGCGGTGAAGAGTTTGCCCTGATCCTGCCGCATACATCGTATGGAAAAGCCCTGGAGGTTGCCGAGCGCATTCGCCGGAAAGTTGAGGAGAGCCGCTTCACCTATAAAGGCAAACCCTTTTCCGTGACCATCAGTGTCGGGGTCGGTACGCTGAAGGCCGATGACACTCTGGAGACCTATGTCGAAAGGGTCGATCAGGCGCTTTACCGGGCGAAAGACCGGGGCCGCAACCGGGTCGTCGGCGAAGAGGATCAATAGCTCAACTCCTTGATCATGGCAATTTCATCGCAATCGGGGAATTTAACACAATTTAGACATTCACCCCAGACCTTGTGCGGCAGTTTACCTTTATCGATGATCCGGTAGCCCAGACCGGCAAAGAACTTCTCCTGATAGGTCAGTGTAAAGACCTTTCTTAAACCCAGTTCTCGGGCCTCATTTTCACAAACCTCAACCAGTTGACAGCCGATACCCTGCCGGGTGCGGTCCGGCCGGACTGCCAGTGAACGAATCTCTCCCAGGTCTTCCCAACAGACGTGGAGACTGCCGACCCCTGAAATCTCCGCTTCTTCCTCCGCAACAATGAAATCCCGCAGATTGTCATAAAGATTGTTTAAGGATCGGGGTAACAACAACCCTTTATCAGCGTAGTATTCCAGGGTTTCATGGATGGTTTTGACGTCATTGACCGTTGCTGGACGAATCATTTACTTTTGCTCCTTTGCCGGATTTTCCGGCTTCACGGCGCAGGGCCCGGGCGTGCTCTTCAGCTTCGGCCGTGACCTCTTTACCGCTGCCCATTCGCGCCAGTTCGCGAATCCGGGCATCTTCCTGACCGTTTGCAAACTCATTAAGCTGAATCAGAGTGCGATTGTTTTCCGGGGATACGACTTTGTCAATTACGAGATGCTGGTCGGCAAAGGCCGCGACCTGAGGCAGGTGGGTTACCGTAACGACCTGACACTTTCGGGCGATGGCGGCAATTTTGCGGCCGACCGCCGCCGCGGTACTGCCGCCGAGGCCGGTATCGACCTCATCAAAGATCAGGGTCGGCACTTGATAGCGATGCGCGATTGCGGTTTTTAACGCCAGTAAAAGTCGGGAAAGTTCGCCGCCGGAAGCATTTTTATCGATGGCGGCAGGCTCTTCTCCGGGATTGGCGCTGAAAAGAAAGCTGATTTGGTCCCGGCCGGTGGCACCGGGCTCAATGGTTTCCCGGCTGATAAGAAAACGGGCCTGGGCCAGGTTGAGATCGTTAAGATGCTGATTGACGGCCAGGGCCAGGGCTTCTCCCTGTTTCTGCCGGGCGGCGCTGAGCTGTTCGGCATTTTTCAGCATTTGCTGTCGCATTTTCACAAGTTGAAGCTGTTTTTTCTCCTTTTCGGAATCACGATTTGCAAAATTTACGACTTTTCCCTTAAGCTCGTCTCGCAGTTTGAGCAAACCTTCACTGTCGGTGGCAAATTTTCGTTTCAGTTTTTCCAGAAGCGCGAGTCGTGCTTCCGTTTCATCGATGGTTTGCTCATCAATATCCAGGTTGTTCATATAGCTTGAATTGCGTTTGTAAACCTCCTGCAGGGTGTCAATGACATCGGTTAAACTTTCCCGGGTTGGCGGGGCATTACGATCACGCCGGGCCAATTCAGCGCAGATTTCCTCTAAACGATAACAGTTGTCGATGATTGAGTTGCCGCCGCTGTAGGTGAGTTCATCGACTTCACGGGTCAGTTCTTTCAATTTGCCGGCCTGTTGATATTGGTGGCGGCGCTCGATGAGTTCATCTTCTTCGCCCTGTTTGAGCGCGGCATCTTCAAGCTCTTGAAGCTGATGACGGTAATAGTCCATCTGCCGGGCGGCATCACTGATGGCAAGCTCCCACTCCTTATATTCCTGTTCCAGCTGCCGGTAAAGGTGAAACGATTTGCTGTACTCGGCTTTTAAGGGGAGCAGGCCGCCGTAGGTGTCGAGAAGCCGCAAAAGCTCTTTGGGGCGGCGCAGGGTCTGCTGTTGGTGCTGATCGACAAATTCGAGCAGGTGGTCAGCGATTGCGGCAGCGGTGGCTCCGGTGCCGGGCTGGTCGTTGATGTAGATGCGGTTGTTAAGCCCGCTCGCTTTTTTCAGGCTTAAATGGCGGCGCAGGATGATTTCGTCCCGGCCGTCGGCAAAGCCGAGATCGTTAAGTTTTTGCTGCAGTTCCGGGTTGGGCGGCAGGGCGAAGATCGCGGCAATTGTGACCGGCCGGGTTTCGTCGAGAAAGATGTCGATTCCCGGTTTTTCGCCGAGCAGGGTAGTCAAAGCGCTTAAAATGATCGATTTACCGGCGCCGGTTTCACCGGTTAAAACGGTTAATCCCGGCTGAAATTCCAGAACAAGTCTGTCGATCAGCTTGAAATTGTTGATGGAGAGCTGTTTCAGCATCGTTTACTCACCGCTGTTCCGATAGCGTTCGCCCCATTTCAGTTTATTGCGCAGAACCTCAAAATAGGTTTTGCTGGGAGAGGTTATCAGCTCGATGCTGTGGTCGGCTTTACTGATGACGATGCGGTCAAGCGGCTGTAAGGGAAAGCCGGTCTGGCCGTCCAGGGTTAGAAAAACATCATCACTGTCGGTTGCAATCAGGGTGGTTTCAATGCTGACTTCAGGCGGCACAATCAGGGGCCGGTTGGAAAGCGTGTGCGGGCAGATCGGAGCCACCGTGATGCTGTTTAAGGTCGGAAAAACGATGGGGCCGCCGGCCGACAGCGAATAGCCGGTAGAGCCGGTCGGAGTTGAAAAAATCAGGCCGTCAGATTTGAATGTGTTAACCAGATTATCGTCAATGACCGTCTGCAGATCAATAATCCGGGCCATTGCGCCCTTGTTGATGACGGCATCATTGAGAACGTTATGATGCGAAATTCTGCGGCCCTCCCGATAGAGAGAGACCTTAAGCAGCATGCGCGGGCTCAAAGAAAAGTTGCCGTCCAAAACCTCGTTCATTACCTGAAACAGTTCATCCAGGGTGATCGCGGTCAAAAAACCGAGGCCGCCGAGGTTGACTCCGAGAATCGGGCGCGAATTTTCCTTGATATGCCGGGCAATGCTGAGCAGGGTGCCGTCACCACCGAGAACCACAATCAGATCGGCTGAGGCCGCAATCTCGCTTTTACTGAAACCTGTGATCGCCAAAGGTTCAGCCAGTTCCGTTTCGCAGAGAATCCGGCGGCCGCACTCCTTAAGCAGCCAGCTGCTTAATTTGATGCCGATGGTCAGCGCGCGCGGATTATTGCGTTTGATGATTATGCCGATGTTTTGCATAGGCGCTTTAGTAGCACAGGATAGAGGCCGGAGTAAAGTTGAAAGCGTAGTTTGAGGTGGCGGCGGGGCCGGGTTCTTGATGATGGTCGCTTAGAGCCTTTCGAAAGTGATGGTCTTTTTGTCCTGGTCAAAATAAAATTCCACCGGTCCGCTGATCGTGCGATCAATGGTGTAGCTTTCAAGGCCGATTTTGATGATAGATCCGGGGTGGGCGCATTCCTTGACCGTAACCCGGGCTTTGAGACCGGCTTCGGCCCGGTCTTCAAGCTCTTTCTTTTTGGCTTTAAGGCGGTCGACATTTGCTTCGATTTCAAGATATTCCTGTAGAAGTTTGTCGGCTTCCGCCCGTTTCTCCTCCGGCAGGCCGGATGTATCCTTCCGCATCACGACCTTCATGCCGAGCTTGTCGACAATGGCAACCGAATCGGCAACCAGAGGTTCGAGGAATTCCTCAATCTTTTTCAGGCGTTCGTGAAGTTTAGTGGTATCACCGATTTCGATGCTGGTGCCGCTGCCCTTATCGGTGCCGAGTTCGGCGCAGGTAACGCCGTAGAAAGCCGAGATGTTACTATCGCCGGTGATTGATTCCTGGCAACTGACGGTTTTTTTGGTTGCGATGGTGCTGTTGATGATATGTTTGGTAACGGTAATCGGGCCCGCGGTCTGGATATGCTGAGCCGCGGAAATATATTCACAGGATAACTCGCCGCCGACAATGATTTGCTCATTCTCATCGCCGATAATCCCCCCCGTAACGAAGAGGTTGCCCTTGGTCCTGATTGAACCGCTGGCGGTTTTGCCGATTGTAATATCCGCGTTGGAGGTTATTTTGAAACCGGCCCGCAGACAACCGCTGATTTTGATGGGGCCGGCAAATTTGATGTGCCCGGTGTCCATATCGACATCGCCGTCCAGTGTGTAACTGTCTGAGATCTCAATTTTATCGCCGTTCAGCAGGGCTTGGCCGGCGGTGGCGGCGCTATAGATCAAGGCTTTTTCGGTTTCGGTCAGAGTGACCCCGGCGCCGGCTTTGTATTTGCGCAGAGGGGTTAACGGGGTGCCTTTGATAATGTCGCCGTTAACCAGTTGGCCGGGAACCCCTTCCCGCCCCAGGGTGATCTTTAAAAGAATATCACCCGGCTGCATATATTTAATGATCCCCTTGCTTTTATAGTCGATCCGGTTTGCGCCTGTAACCTTGCCTATATGTCTGGAGGTGGAGAAATTGAATTCATATCGGTGCTGGGTCACCGGTTTGGGCGGCCGGCCGCGGGCGATGACCGCGGTTATCGGTTGGGAAGGGTCATGGTTGAACTTGTCCCGAACCGCGAACATGCTCTTTTTGCTGATACCGGCAACAACTCCGGCCTTTTTGAGCGCCGCCACCATCTGATCGACGGTTATTTCCGGGAATCCTTCAGACTCGGGGGTGATTGAAATCCTGGCCTCGGTTTGTTCCGGATTGACGGTAACGTTGATCATTTGCCGGTCCTCTCGCAGAGATTATTTTATGAGTAGAACTTTGCTATCCGCTTTCTACCACATTATTCGACAATTAGCAAGATTTTGGCGAAAGTGTGAATCGGGACGGTAAATTTGTTCTAAATTTGAAGCTGCGTCACTTGGCGGCTGTGAATTTTTTGTACCCTGTGTGAATCGGTAAGATATTGACAATCAGGCTGGCTTTTGCTATTAGTGAGGCCACGATTTTTCGTGCCTGGTGAAATGTCTTGTGATTAAAGGGTGGTTTGATAAGATTTTATGGACGTTAAGGATCAATATACGCTGGTACTTTTTCGCACCGGCAACGGTGTGCACCGCAAGCTGGTAATCCCGGTAAAACAGGCGAAATGGATTCTGCTGCTGCTGGCTCCGATGGCCAGCGCTCTGTTTCTCGGAGCTCTGGCGGCAATCTCCCTTTACCTGGTTAATATGCATAATATTAACAATTACGGAAAACTGGTGCGGAAAAATCATGAACTTGAAAAACAGGTTAGTTTTTTCTCCCGGCGCGTGGCCGATTTGCACGACCGTTTCGCCGGCCTGCAGGAGAGTAATGCCCGGATTAAAGTGATGGCCAACCTGGTCGTGACCCCCGGCACGGTTGGCACTGTCAGTCTTGGCGGGCCTGACCCTTTAGCCGCGGAACTGACGGTTTCGAGTATTGACGCTGAACATAAGCGGCAGCTTGCGGCGATGCATCGCGAACTCCAGCGATTGGAGATCGGCTTTAACCGCGAAGAAGGTGATCTCAAACAGTTAAGCGCTCATCTTAAAGAGCGGCAGACGCTGCTCAATTTTACACCTTCAGTCTGGCCGGTGCGCGGCTGGATAAGTTCGCGTTTCGGCTATCGGGTGTCGCCATTTACCGGCCGGCGGGAAATGCATAAGGGTCTTGATATTGTTAACCGTAAAGGTACGCCGGTAGTGGTTACGGCCGATGGCCGGGTGGTGTTTGCCGGTTATAAACATGGCTATGGTAAAATGGTGATTGTCGATCATGGTTTTGACAAGTTGACCAAATATGGCCACTTGTCAAAGATTTCAGTGCATTGCGGCGATACTGTGACCCGGGGACAGGAATTGGGAAAACTTGGCAGCACCGGGCGCAGCACCGGGCCCCATCTGCATTACGAGGTGGTTGTCAATGGCAAAGCCGTAGATCCGGCTGATTATCTGCTGGATTAGTACCTGAACTACTCTTTCTTCTATTCGGTTTAATTCTATGGTCCTCGTAGAACGTCATCCGACGTCTTTTTGCGGGGACTTTTTTGTTTTTCAAGAGGTTGGATTTTTATGGTTAATTTTTTAAAGGCAATTTTCGGAAGTAAGAACGATCGGGAAATCAAAGCGATGCGGCCGTTG
Source organism: Pseudomonadota bacterium (assembly GCA_015486505.1). Taxonomy (GTDB): domain Bacteria; phylum Desulfobacterota; class Anaeroferrophillalia; order Anaeroferrophillales; family Tharpellaceae; genus Tharpella. Next base: position 9,095 of record WFRP01000224.1, read on the forward strand.
GTTGAGCGGGTTAATCTGGAAGAGGAGGCTTTAAAGCCGCTTTCCGATGACCAGCTCCGGGCCAAAACCGCGGAATTCAAAGAGCGTCTGGCGGCCGGCATCGCGGATCTTGATGATCTTCTGCCGGAAGCCTTTGCCGTAGTTCGTGAAGCGTCCATCAGAATCCTGGGGATGCGCCATTTTGATTCGCAGGTTATCGGCGGTATTGTCCTCCATAGCGGCAAGATTGCCGAGATGAAGACCGGTGAAGGTAAAACCCTGGCCGCGACTCTGCCGGTTTATCTGAACGCTTTAACCGGCAAAGGCGTGCATGTTGTTACCGTCAATGACTATCTCGCCCGGCGAGACGCCGCCTGGATGGGTAAAATCTACGAATTTCTGGGCATGACGGTCGGGGTAATCCTCAATGACCTTGACGATCAGGAACGGCAGGCCGCCTATGCCGCGGATATTACTTACGGAACCAATAATGAGTTCGGTTTCGATTATCTGCGCGACAATATGAAATTTTCCCTTGATGACTATGTTCAGCGGCCGCTGCATTACGCCATTGTCGATGAGGTTGACAGTATTTTAATCGATGAGGCGAGGACCCCTTTGATTATCTCGGGGGCGACTGATGATACTACGGAAAAATACTATGTCATCGATAAGGCTTTGCGGAAACTGGTGCAGAAAAATCAGGCGCTGGATGAGCCGACCGATTATGAGCTTGATGAGAAGAGCCGTTCAGTTACCTTGACGGAGGCCGGAGTTGCCAATGTTGAAGCGCTCCTGAAAGTTGATAACCTTTATGAGCCGACCCAGATTGAAACCCTGCATCATGTAAATCAGGCCCTGAAAGCCCATGTCCTGTTTAAACGGGATGTTGATTATGTGGTGAAAGAAGATAAGGTTATTATCGTTGATGAGTTTACCGGGCGGTTGATGGACGGCCGGCGTTACAGTGATGGTCTGCATCAGGCGCTGGAAGCGAAAGAAGGGGTAAAGATCGAGCGGGAGAATCAGACTCTGGCGGCGGTAACCTTTCAGAACTATTTCAGAATGTATGAAAAATTGTCCGGTATGACCGGGACCGCGGATACTGAGGCGGTCGAATTTACCCAGACCTACAATCTCTCGGTGGTTGTCGTGCCGACCAACGAGCCGATGATCCGGATAGATAATCCGGATGTTATCTTTAAGACCGGGAAAGAGAAATATGCCGCGGTGGTGGAAGAGATTGTGAACTGTCATAATACGGGGCAGCCGGTGCTGGTCGGGACCATTTCGATTGAAGATTCCGAGTATCTCGGCAGGGTTCTGCGGAAGCGTGGGATCAAGCATGAAGTTCTGAACGCCAAATTTCACGAAAAAGAGGCCGAGATTATCTCCCAGGCCGGGCGTAAAGGCGCGGTGACGATTGCCACCAATATGGCCGGCCGGGGAACCGATATTGTTCTCGGCGGGAATCCGGAAATGATGGCCAAGGCCAGATTGAATGACGAGATGACTCTCGAAGAGCGCGAAGCGGTGATCGCCAAATTCAAGGTTCAGTGCGACGCTGAACGGGAGGAGGTGCTTGCCGCCGGGGGCCTGCATATCCTCGGCACCGAGCGTCACGAAAGCCGCCGGATAGATAATCAGCTCCGGGGCCGTTCCGGGCGTCAGGGAGATCCGGGTTCTTCCCGTTTTTACCTAAGCCTGGAAGATGATCTGATGCGGATATTCGGCTCCGAACGGATCGCCAAGGTAATGGACACGCTCGGCATCGAAGAGGGCGAGCCGATTGAGCACAAGATGATTTCGAAAGCGATTGAGAATGCCCAGCGCCGGGTTGAGGGGCATAACTTTGACATTCGGAAACAGCTGCTCGAATACGATGATGTCATGAACCAGCAGCGTGAAACCGTTTACGGTTTGCGCCGTGAAGTTCTCGGCAACGATAACCTGCGTGAACTGGTTCTCGATTATGCCGACGATGTTGTTGAAGAAATGTTGGAAGCCGCGACCGGGAAATCCCGGAATACGGCTGAGTGGGATTATGATTCATTGACGGTCGGCCTGCATCGGACTTTTTCGCTGATTGTCGATTTTTCACCGGAGTCGGAGCTCGCACAGATTGACGATGAAGCAAGCTTATGCGCGCGCCTGCAGGATCTGGTGCAGGAGAATTATCGGACCCGGGAACAAGAGATGGGTGAGGAAACCCTGCGGCAGCTGGAAAAAATCATTCTCCTGCATACGATTGACAGCCTCTGGAAAGATCATCTTTACGCGATCGATCAGTTGAAAGAAGGTATCGGCCTGCGCGGTTACGGCCAGCAGGACCCGCTGCGGGCCTACCAGCGTGAAGGTTTTGAAATGTTCGCCGAGATGATTGAGCGGGTCAAGGAAGATGCCGTCGGCCAGCTTTTTCATGTTCAGGTCACCCGCGAAGAAGAAATTGAAGAGCTCGATCAGCAGTCCCGGCAGGAGACTGAGTTTGTGCTCTCCCGCGGCCAGGGTGAAAAACAGAAGCCGGTGGTCAGCGGTAAGAAAATCGGCCGCAATGAGCCCTGTCCCTGCGGCAGCGGCAAGAAATATAAAAAATGCTGCGGTAAATAAATAGGTTGAATATGTCTGATAATATTAAAATCTGTCCCGGTTTTCGCTTTGCCGGGGTCCATTGTGGCTTGAAAGCGGATTTGGCGCTTGATTTGGCGCTGCTTTTAAGTGATTGCCCGGCGACGGCGGCCGCGGTGTTTACCGAAAACCGTTTTCCGGCGGCCCCGGTGGTGTACGGGCGGCGGCAACTGGCCGCCGGCGAGAAGATTCAGGCGGTTTTAATTAACAGCGGCAATGCCAACGCCTGTACCGGGCATCAGGGAATAGTCGATGTCGCGACCGTGGCCGAGGTTACGGCGGCGGCTTTAGAACTGCCGCGAGCTCAGGTTTTTATCTCTTCAACCGGAGTAATCGGAGAGCCTTTGCCGGTAACGACTATTCTCAACGGGGTTGAGCTTTTGACGGCTGAACTTGATGAAAAACGGCCGGAGGGCGAGTCTCTGGCCCGGGCCGCCCGGGCGATTATGACAACCGATAAAACTCCGAAAATTTCCGGGATTACGGTTGAAACCGGCCAGGGAGCGATAACCTTGACCGGCATTGCCAAAGGCGCGGGCATGATTCATCCGAATATGGCGACTATGCTTGCCTATATTCTGACTGATGCCGCTGTCGAAGCCGGGATCTTTAAGGCAATGTTAAAACGGGTGGCCGATAAAAGTTTTAACCGGATCAGTGTTGATGGCGATATGAGTACCAACGATACGGTTCTGGCGCTGGCCAACGGGGTTTCCGGCTGTCGGTTGAGCGACAATGCTGATCTTGAAATTTTGGAAAACGCCCTTTTGGAGATGGCCCGGGATCTTGCCTATATGATTGTCAAGGACGGCGAAGGGGCGACAAAAGTGGTTGAAATTGCTGTCAGCGGAGCCGCAACTCCGGCGGCGGCGGAAAAAATCTGCCGGGCGATTGCCAATTCGGCTCTGGTGAAAACCGCTTTTTTCGGCCAGGATGCTAATTGGGGCCGGATTATCGCGGCCGTCGGTTACGCCGGGGTGGAGCTAAAACCGGAATTGGTTAATATCAGCTTTGATCAGGTCAGGGTCGTCAGTAACGGTTTGCGGGATCCGCAATATCGCGAAGCAGCCGGTGCCGCCGTGTTGCGAAAACCGGAATTTTCGGTAAAAATTGACCTGCAATCCGGTGAAGATGAATTCACTATCCTGACCTCGGATCTGAGCCATGAGTACGTTTCGATTAATGCCGACTACCGGAGTTGAACAGTGGTTGCCCGGTAAGATGGTTTGTAACCGTCCGGCTTGTTGTGATTGGTGGTTAGGTTGCTGAGAGCAGTAGTGAGTTTTGCTTCGCCTGCGCCCATCGGAAGTGCCCTTGGGGTGCGGGCCGCAAGGCTCCGGTTGGGTTGCGGGATTTGTTTCCGCATTAGTATAGTTATTGCATCTCTGCGAGTTTGGACTGTTTTTTATATCTGAAGAGTTTCTGTCCTAAACTTTTAGACCTGATTTAAGGAGAGTTTCAGCGATGAAATACAACAACTATGCTCACTATGCCTGCCTGCATGCCCGGAATCTTCCGGAAAAAATCTGTCTGATCGAGCGCACTCCGGCAACCGGAGAGCGGCGCACCTTTACCTGGAGGGCTTTCAATGAAGCCATTAACCGGGTCGCCAACTATTTAAGTAAAGAGCTTGATGTCAAACAGGGCGACTATGTTATGCACCTGCAGAACAACAGTCTTGAGTGGCTGGTCAGCTATTATGCGATCATTAAACTCGGGGCGGTGGTGGTGCCGCTTAATTTTCGTTTCGTCGGCAGTGATGTCAAATATGCGGCCGAAGTCTGCAATCCGAAAGTCTTTATTTTCGGTGCGGAATTTCTGCCGGTGGTTGAATCCGTGCGCGCTGAATTAGCGACGGTTAAGAGTTATATCTGTGTCGGTGAGAAAATCGGCGCGGACATGATCGATTTTACGGTTGTGAAAGACTACGCCGATACCGCTGAGGCTCTGGTCGAGGTCGAAAGCGATGCTGATCTGGCGATGATGTTTACCTCCGGTACCACCGGTAAACCGAAACCGGTTCTCCATACCCATTTCTCCCTGAACAGCACGGCCATTGGTAACGGGATGAGCTATTTCGTTGAGAAAAATGATAACTATCTCTTCTTCCTGCCGCTCTATCATAGCGGGACGATGTTTCTCTGGGCGCCTTTCTATGCGACCGGCGCGACCGGTACCATCCTGCGTGATCTGAAAGATCCTAAATGGATTATTGAAGTTATGGCCGAAGAAAAAGCGACTGACGTTCTTTTTGTCGTGCCGATTGCCATTGCGGTTCTTAACGCCATTGATAAAGGTGATATTAAACTCGAAGATTACGATCTTTCGGCCTGGAGATATATGGAAATCGGGGCCCAGCCGGTACCTTTCGATGTGATGAAACGTCTGGTTGAAACCCTGCCGTGTAAGGTTTCCAATATCTACGGCATTACTGAAGGCGGCGGCGGCGGTACCTTTAATCTTTACCCTGAAGAAGTTCTGGAACGGCCGGGTTCGATCGGCAAACCGACTTTCGGGGTTGAAGCCCGCCTGGTTGATTTTGAAGGCAAAGAGGTGGGAACGGAAGCGGTCGGCGAGTTGATTTTCAGAACCCCGCGGATGATGAAGGGCTATTTCGGCAATCCGGAAATGACGGCGGCCACCCTGCAAGACGGCTGGCTCTATACCGGTGATCTGCTGAAAACCGACGCCGACGGTTATTACTATATCGTTGACCGGAAAAAAGATATGATTACCAGCGGCGGCGAAAATATCTTCCCGGTTGAGATTGAAGACGCACTGATGGAACACCCCGACATTGATGATGTTGCCTGTATCGGGGCCCCGGATGAACGTCTGGTCGAGGTCGTGATGGCCATTGTCCAGGTGAAAGAGGGCAAGGTTTTGACGGAAGAGGCTCTGCTTGAATTCGCCAAAACCAAACTTGCAACCTATAAACTGCCGCGGATAATCAAATTTGCCGAGGTTATGCGCAATCCGACCGGTAAATTGATGAAACCGCAGATGCGCGAAAAATTCACCGGCCGCAAAGAAGCTTTCCAAAGCCTGGTTTAACCGGCCGCCAAGTCAAAAAAGCAGGGCAACCGCCCTGCTTTTTTATAAGTGGCGATGGGGTCAGGCTTGACTTATGGGTATTTGTCAAGCCTGATTTTTCGCAATCGCTCCGAAAAACGCCCTCGGCCCCTCCCGAGAGAGGGGGAGATAAGTTATTAGTACCTTACAGGTTATTTTCTGCACCAAAAAACAAGATTTAATAATCAGAAAATGTTCTGATAAGAGTATTTATTTGCGGGCCGAAAATTTTCTTTTGGGTTGCGGGTTTGTTCCCGCATTAGTGCCTTACAGGTTATTTTCTTGTTTTAAAACAAGAAGCAGATCGCATTCTACCCAGCGGAAAAGCAGCTTTGAAAATGCAAAGTGGCGGCCAAAAGAAAAAAGCACTCACGAATTAACGTAAGTGCTTGATTTTGTTCTGATGAGCCGTGCAGGGGTCGAACCTGCGACCCTCTGATTAAAAGCCTAATATTAGACTTTTCACAAAGTATCACATAACATCATTTTTCCCTTGACATTCTAGATATTTAGCTCTATTAAGTATCACATAAAATCACAACAGATAATGCCGCATAATCGCCAAAACTGTGACTCAAACTGTGACTGAAACCGTGACTGAAAAATCAGGGCTGAAAATGGGAATCTCAGAAGGAAAATTCAAGACAGAGCAGATCAAGCTCTCAGATCGAAAACTTAAATCGTTAAAGCCGCAAGAAAAATATTATAGACTCAGAACAAATCAAGTCGGTTTAACCTTGAGGGTTGAGCCTACAGGGAATATTGTTTTTAGGTATCGCTATCAGTTAAACGGACAATCAAGAGAAATGTCTATTGGCAACTACCCGGTAAAGTCTTTGAAAGATTTGGAACTGGAATATTTTCAATGTAAAAATAATGTAAAAAATGGAATCGACCCCTTAGTTATAAGACAACAGGAACAAGTTCAAAAGGAGCTTGAAGAGACCTTAGAACCGCTGTTAACTACTCTGGCTGAGGATTATCTTGAATCTAAAAGTAAAACTCTGCGCCCGGCAACTATCACCGAATATCGCCGGATGCTGAAAAAGTACGTCTTCAAGAAATGGCCGAACGTGCCTGACCTGGCGAAAATGAAGATCACCGAATTACACCGCCGTGATGTCAAGCTGCTGATTGACTATATCGCCAACAAGCGCCCGAACTCCTACCGCCCGGTTAAAGGTTCGCCGACGATGGCCGCCCGGATTTTGGCGGTTATCTCTGGTTTGTGCCGTTATGCGGTCGAATTGGAGTTGATCGAAAATAACCCGGCCCACGGAATCAGTAAACCGGGGCGCCGGAAACCTCGCGACCGCTGGTTGACAATGGATGAAATTAAAATAGTCGGCCGGATCCTCAACAATGACGCCCCGCGCCTGATTCGGGATGCGGTTTATCTGGCGCTTTATACCGGGCAGCGTCTGGCGCAAATCGCCGCGTTCAAGTTGTCCTGGATTAAAGAGGGGTGGATTGAGTTTCCGGCGGAGATAATGAAGGGCGGCAGAACTCACAGAATCCCCTTAACCGCGCAAATTGAGGCCCTGGTTGATGCCCGAGTCAAAGATAAGCTGATTGGTAAGGGTTTCCTATTTCCGGGCTTAAAAATGAATGACCACGTTCACCCGCAAGCCTTAAAACGCGGTCTGGCGCGGCTTTTCTCTAATCCTGAGCAGATAAAACGTATGCAGAACCGTAAGCGGTGGCCGGTGGTTGAAGTAGCACCGCCGCCATTTACTGCCGCCGGGGTTGAATGGTT